>CAZXIY010000009.1:0-24808 GCA_964640935.1 uncultured Methanomassiliicoccales archaeon | reverse complement strand
GTGAGCAGCAAGCTGTTCTGGAGAGAGCATATAAGATTCTATGCTGACGATATTATCAGACATACTGACCGTTTCGTAGGCGAATACAGGGTCTCAAAGGAAGGCATATGAAATCCGATGCCTACGGATACAAGGCCAATCCAGTCGAAATTCCGTACAGGGTAACATTTAATCGTATGAAAGCGGTCCAGTGGCGTTCGGTGTTAAGATGAAGAAGATAGCGATCTACGGGAAAGGCGGGATCGGAAAATCAACAACGGTCTCCAATCTGTCCGTCGCCCTGGCAAAAATGGGTTACAGGGTCATGCAGATCGGATGCGATCCGAAGGCGGACTCCACGGTGAACCTCACCGGCGGTGTCAGCATCCCGACGGTTCTCGCGACATTGTCCGAGAAGGGCAAGATAAATAATCCTGACGAGGTCGTGAAGATAGGCACGGAAGGCGTCTTCTGCGTCGAGACCGGGGGGCCTAAACCGGGATGCGGATGCGCCGGAAGAGGCGTGATCGCCGCATTCGAGCAGCTCGATCTTCTCAATGCTTATGAGAAATACAAGCCCGATGTGATCTTATACGATGTCCTCGGCGACGTGGTTTGCGGCGGTTTCGCTCTTCCCATAAGGAACGGCTACGCCAAAGATATCTACATCGTCACTTCCGGAGAGAAGATGGCCCTGTTCGCGGCAAAGAACATCGGACAATCCGTTGTGAACAACTCCATGCGCGGATACGCCAAAGTGAAGGGACTCATACTCAACTCCAGGAATGTCAAGAACGAACTCGAACTCGTCACGAAGACCGCAGATGAGATGGGCGTTCCTGTCACGATCGTTCTCCCGCGCAGCGATACCGTCCAAGAGGCGGAGGAGAACGGCATGACCGTCGTCGAATATGCACCTGACTCCGAAATGGGAAAGAAATACTTCGAATTGGCCAAGATACTCATGGACAACTACGATGAATAGGATCGACATTCCGATCGGTAATATCGATTTCAATCCCATGAAATGCGTAAGCATATGAAAATTGGGAATGATTGCACAGAACAACACCCGAACGAGAAATCCCACTTATACTGGAAAATGCTTAGGACTTACCATGAACGGATCCTTCAGGTTCATACATTGCTCCGACCTGCATCTCGGCTGCAGATTCACGGGAATCTCCACTGATGACGCCGAGCTCGGCAAGAAGATGAGGGAATCCACATTCAAGGCCCTCGACAAGATCGTGTCCACTGCCAAGAAGCAAAAGGTGGACTTCGTGATTTTCTCCGGGGACGTGTTCCAAAGCACCAGCGAAACTCCGAAGACAAGATCGGCCTTCGCCAACGCGATTTCTAAGATAAAGGTCCCCTGCTACATAGCATACGGGAACCATGACTACCGCAGAAAATGGGAGAACTCCATCCCGCTCCCGAAGAACGCCTTTGTGTTCCCGGACAAACTGACTTCGTTCTCGTTCCCTGATGACAACAACAAGGTCGCAGAGATATCGGGCATCAGCTTCCCTGCGAAGAATGTCGTAGAGGACATCAGTTCACAATTCGGCTGCAATGATGACGATTGCTTCTCGATAGCCGTCCTGCACTGCGACGTCGACTCGGCATCCGAGGGCAATGTCTACGCTCCGTGCAAACTCTCTTCCCTGAAATCTAGGAAGATAGACTACTGGGCGCTGGGGCACATACACAAAAGAGCTGTTCTGAGCGAACATCCGTATGTTGTATATCCGGGTAACACGCAAGGAAGGAACCCGAAAGAATCCGGTGAAAAGGGAGCGTACATCGTCACCGTCACCAACGGCAACGTGACCGACATGGAGTTCTTCAGGACCGGCGACATACTTTGGATGGATGTGACAGCCGACATCACAGGCATGAGCGACATCGGCGAGGTCATAAAACAGATATCCAAGAATACGGGGCGCGATTCGATCATACGCGTCAGATTCACAGGACACGGCGATCTGGATGCAATGATCCGTCTCGACACCGACGGCGTCAAAGCCCTGGTCGAATCGCAGACCGGATGCATTGTAACGGATGTCCTGACGGACACATATCCGGAGATCGATCTCAAAGCACGCGAAGGTGCGGACGATTTCACATCCGCGGTCATCAATTTCGGCAAGAGGCTCGGCGGCATGGACCGCGACGAGATCCTCGACGTCATCTGTTCGACCACCACGGCACAGGGTCTCAGACAGAAATTCGATCAGATGAGCGATGACGAACTCCGTTCTATCGTCAACGACGCCACATTCTACATCGTTGAAAAGCTGTCAGAGGTGAATCGCGAATGAAGATCACCAAGATAACCATCAACTCGTTCGGCAACATCGTCAATTGGAACTCCCCGGACATGAAGGAGAACATGACCTTGGTGACCGGCCGCAACGAGGCCGGGAAGTCGACGATAATGGAATTCATCAGAAGCACAATCTTCCCCGTCAGATCATTCAAGTACCCCGCAGCTTCGAGGACCGATTCGGGATCCATCGACATAGTGATGGATAACGGGGACGAAAGGGAACTCATACGCAAACAGAAGAAAGTGACCGAGAAGGACGGCAAGAGGACCATACCGGAAGAGTTCCCCGGAATGGATGCCGACACATACCGCTCATTGTACGCTCTGGACCTCGAGCAGCTCACCAACAGCAAGGTGATATCGAGCGGCGAATTCAGAAGCAAATTCCTGACCGTCCCTGGGGGGGAGCACATACCTGAGGTCGCCGCGGAGATAGACGAAAAGCTCGGGCAGCTGATGAACAAAGAGAAGATGACGGACAACAAGATCATCGGACACGACATCAAAGAGCTCAGAGATGTCAACGACTCGATCTCCAAATTAGAGGCAAAGGACAACGGCTACGACAACTTCGTCGCAGAACGGACGCATCTCGAAAGACAGATCGACGAGAAGAGGAACGTCGAGAAAATGAGTCAGAACGCCCGCACAAGAAGAAGGGTCCTGCTGTCGCAGTCCGACAACGTGGATAAACTCAATGATCTGAAGCTCCAACGGAAAGATGCAGAACATGCCGAATCCATACAGCTCGAATCCAAAGCGGAATTCGATGACATGAAACGGAAGATCAAGGATCTTACCGCAGAAAAGGAATCGATCTCACCCAAGATGACCGAGAAAGGGTCCGACATAAAGAAGGTCCTCAGAGAGAAGACACAGATCGAGGATCTCTGGAAGAGGAGCTCGGGATACAACGAACTCCTCGACCAAAAGGAATCGATGATGTCCGAGATCAACGACGCGAACATCGAAGTGGATGAGAAGATGGGGGCGACGAGATGGTCCCTGAAGGATGCCAAGAGGGTCAAGACCGGGAAGTACATCACCGACAAGGCCGAGGCCGCGATCAAGAAACGCGACAGGGGCCGCAGAGGATCCGATGGCCATATCAACAAACGTTTCACCATGGGAGCGGCGATCATCGGGATCCTGATCATAATCGCCGGCGTGGCGCTCTTCAGCGGAAACATGAACCCGCTGATCCCTACGGTTCTGATCGGTGTTGCGGTCATAGCTGTCGGTATCTTCATTCCGAAGATATCGGAAAGAAAATCGTTCGACAGCGATACCGCCGACCCGATGGCCGAATGGAGTTCGTGGATCGCATCCGAAGGATACCCTGCGGACACTACGCCGGAGAGGGCATGCATACTCGCACCCAAGCTCGAATCGATGGTACGCTCAGCAGAACGCGCCGAAGGCATCGAGAAAAGGATCGGAAAGATAGACTCATCGGTAGCGGCATTCGAAGAGGATGTCGATAGGGAATGCGAGGCACTCGGCATCGAATACGACGATGCCCGCAACGATGTGAAAAGACTCCACGATATGCTCGCAAATGCGGAAAGATCGATAGCAGACACCGATAGATACGATAAGATAGAGGATGAACTTTCGGACGCCGAATCCGCAATGAAGAAATTCCTGAGGAAGAACGGCGGAACGGAAGAGGAATACCTCAGACTGTACGACGACCGCCTGGTGCTCGATCAACTCGACAAGGACATTGCAACTCTGACCGAGAGCATAGAGAAGTCATCGGGCATATCGATAGGCGAGCTTATATCGTTCTACGAGAAGGAAGGAAAGAACATCGAGCCCGAGGACACTGAAATTAACCTGGACGGACTGAGCAGACGCGTCGGGGAGATAGACAACATATTGTCATCTATACTTGACGACGGATCGATGGCCGACCTCCAGACCAGGAAGATGTCCTTGGAGACGCATCTTGGGGAATCACTGCGCGAGTGGGCCGTCTACTCCGTCGCAAACCACATCATAAGCAATTCATGCGACCACTTCTACACAGATCTCCAACCGTCCGTGGTCAAGACCGCAAACAAGTACCTCGGGATGATGACCGACGGAAGATATCAACTCGACAACGATCCGAGGGAGAACGACATTGTGATAAGAGACGCGATAACCAAGAAATCCTCTTCGCAGTGGAGCTCGGGCCTCGGAGATCAAGTTTATCTGTCGGTGAAGATGGCTCTCGTGAAGGAGATGGGTGCAGAAAAACTCCCGTTGATCCTCGACGATATATTGGTGAGATTCGACGCAGAAAGGAAGCAGGGCGCCTGTCGCGCGATATATGATTTCTCCCGCAGCCAGCAGGTGATCATGTTCACATGCGATTCGTCCCTGTACAACTATTTCTCTCTCGAGGGCAGGATAAACGACATCAGGCTATCGGGCATCTGAAAACACCGACGCCTTTGCCTGGCAATGTTTATAAATAATGCACGGCATGAGGTCAGTGAGGGAAGCTCCACAGAGCCTCTCGATTCACTGATTCACCATCACAATCATCAGCCATCCCCGGAAAGGACGGCAAGTTAACAACAGGTTGGGCCGCGAAACATATGCGATCGCAGCCTGAGAAAGGGATTGGGAAATCCGAAAGGAAAGCATGAGGCCGCGGGAAGGAACCCGGGCGGACAAACACAGCGACATCGAGTGATAATGTGGTTTTTCCCTCAGACCCAATGAGGGGTTTCACATGAACAACATAGATCCTAACGCTACAAAATACATGATCAAAGCCAAATTGACCGCCGACGGCGTGGTCGAGAAACCGGATGTCGTCGGAGCGATATTCGGTCAGACAGAAGGGCTTCTCGGAGACGAACTCGATCTCAGAGACCTTCAGAAGTCTGGAAGAATAGGTCGCATCGAGGTCGATGTCGTCTCCAAAGGAGGCAAATCCGAAGGCATAGTGTATGTATCCTCCAGCCTCGACCAGGTCGAGACGGCGATACTCGCTTCAGCTCTCGAAACGATAGACCGCGTCGGACCGTGCAAGGCCGGTATCAAAACGCTCGGCATCGAGGATGTGCGCGTCACGAAGAGGGAACAGGTCGTGGAGAGGGCAAAAGAACTTCTCAACGATCTCATCAAGCAAAGCAAAGGAAAGAGCGCCGATCTCACGGACAGCATAAGGCAGAGCATCCAGGTGGATGAGATAACCTCCTACGGCAAGGACAGATGTCCCGCCGGCCCGAACGTGAAGGACTCCGAGTCGATCATCATCGTCGAAGGAAGGTCCGATGTGCTCAATCTTCTCAGAGCAGGCATAAAGAACTCAATATCCGTCGAAGGTACGAACATACCGGATACCGTGCAGGATCTCTCAAGATAGAGGGTCGCAACTGCATTCGTCGACGGGGACAGAGGCGGCGAACTCATCCTCAGAGAACTTTTCCAGGTGGCAGAGATCGACTTCGTCGCAAGGGCGCCGCGCGCACATGAGGTCGAGGAACTCACATCGAAACAGATCGTGAAGTGCCTCCGCAACAAAGTACCGGGCGACCAGTACATGGAAATGAACGGACTCATACCGGATAACGACGACGGAGAGGAATCCCAGCCCCGCAAAGAGAGGTTCGAGAGCAGATCCGACTCAAGATCCGAACAGAGAGAACCCAGAGGGGAATCCAGAGGCGACTCCAGGGGAGAGTCCAGAGGAGAGTCCAGAGGAGAATCCAGGGATAACAGGGGCGACCGCCGCGTCAGGGACAGAGAGGACCGCGACGACGACAGGAGAAGGGACCACGGCAAAGACCGCGATCTCAGGGATAGGGGCGAGAGGAGAAAGGACCGCTTCAACACCGACGCCGTAGAAAGATTCAGAAAGAAAGAACCCGCAGACGAAGAGCCCGCAGCTGTCGCAGAACCTGTTGAGGCTGTTGCGACCGAGCCGGAAGAGTTCAACGAAGAACCTGCGGAAGAGGTCACTGAGACCAGAAAGAGAAGAGAGCCCAAAGAGCGCGAACTCAGGGAAAAGAAGGTCAGAAGATCGAAGAAAGACGAGGAGACCGAATCTGCAGAACCTGCAGACAAAGAACCCGCGACCGAGTCTGCTGACAACATCGCCGATTCAGAATCCGACAACGATGATATACCTGAGAAGAGACCCGCAACAAGAACGGGGAGCAGGAAGAGAGATGCTGCAAGGCAGACAAAGACGCTCTCCCCCACGCAGCAGAAATACCGCGATATGCTCCTCGACATGGCCTCCACTCACAACGCAAAGATACTCAACTCCAATGATGAGATCATCCGCGAAGCAGCAGTGAAGAGCCTCGTCGATTCGCTCAAAGAGAATTCCGAAGGGGTCTCAACAATAGTCTTCGACGGCGTCATCTCCCAGAGGATACTCGATGTGTCCGCCGAGAAAGGGATACTCACAGTCGTCGGCACACGCAAAGGGAACATAACCAAGATGCCTGCTGGCATCTCGATCTGGACAAAGGAAGATCTCTACTGATGACAGAGAAGAGGATAGTCAATACCTGGGGCGATCTCGACGGTATCTCCAGTACCGAAGAGATCGCCATCCCGGCAGACCCGCTCGACCGCGTGCTCGGCCAGGAAGAGGCCATAGAACTTGCAAAGATAGCTGCGAAACAACGCAGACATCTTCTGCTCGTCGGCCCTCCCGGCACCGGCAAATCGATGATCGCCAGAGCGATCTCGATGCAGCTCCCGAAGCCCAAATCAGAGATCAGGGTCGTAAATAACCCCGAGAATCCCGAAAGACCGTTCCTGGAGGTCCTCTCTGAGGATGAGGTCCTCAGAGAATCGTCCTCCAAGGTAGGAGCATCAGGAAAGCTCATAGATCCCGAGAGCGCCCCGGCCCATGTGGCCGAAAAGCTCGGGTACAAGTGCAGATCCTGCGGGAAGTACTCGTCCGCAACAGAGAACGCATGTCCGCATTGCGGCAAATCTAAGATCGACATGGGCGGCGCACAGAACAATCCGTTCGGGGATCTCCTCGGCAACATGTTCGAGGCCCTCCCGCAGATCAACACCGGAAAGGAGCGCGTGAATACGACACGCACCCTCGCCGATGGGACCGAGGAGACAGTTGTGTTCGAACGCGCGGGCGACAAGATCCGTATGCTCGATCAGAAATCTCTCGAGAAGAGACGCGAACTCGAGAAGAGTTCCAATCAGAAAGTTCTCGTGAAACTCGACAGGGATCCTTTCGTTCTTGCAACCGGGGCATCTGAAACAGAGCTTCTGGGAGATGTCCGTCACGATCCGTACGGCGGTCATCAGGGACTCGGCACACCGGCATATGAGAGGGTCATCCCGGGTTCGATACACGAGGCACACGAAGGTGTGCTCTTCATCGACGAGATCTCACACCTCGGATCACTTCAGAGATTCATCCTCACGGCTATGCAGGATAAGGAATTCCCGATAGCGGGAAGGAATCCGCAGAGTGCCGGAGCGAGCGTCAAAGTGGACAATGTGCCCTGCGACTTCATACTCGTTGCCGCATGCAACATACAGGATCTGGAGAACATCCTCTCGCCGCTCAGATCGAGGATCATCGGCGGAGGATACGAGGTCCTTGTGGATGTAGCGATGCCGGACAATGACGTTAACCGCGCGAAATACGCACAGTTCGTCGCCCAGGAGATAACGATGGACGGACGCATACCGCATGCTACCAAAGGTGCCGTCGAGGCCATAATCGCCGAAGGAAGGGCCCGCGCGAAGAAGGACAAGCAGACGGGATGCCTCACACTCAGGCTGAGAGAGCTCGGCGGACTCATAAGGGCCGCCGGGGACATAGCTGTCGTGGAAGGTGCCCCGCTCATAACAGAGGACCATATAAGGCGTGCATTGAGGCGTTCCAGGCCAGCCGAGGATCAGATAAGGGACAGATACGGTTCATACACCAAAGGCCTCTCAAAGGACATATCCGATTCGCAGAAGGAGAAATCCCCGTATTATATGGAGAACGAACATCTCGGAGATCAGATGTTCAACTGAACCGGACCGTCCATGCGGATACCTTCGCCGCCATCCTGATAATAATCTGGAAGGAGCGTCGTCTCCATGAAACCATTTAATTTGTAAAATTTTCTAGCTTTTATGTTCGTATCCCTGACCTCCAGGGTTATTGATACGACACCTTCCATCCTTGCTCTTATTCTGAACGAATCCAGCAGTTGCCTGCCGACACCTTTGCCGCGATATTCCGGTGACACGGCGAAGAGCAGTATCCTGGCCCTTCCGTCGCCGAGGCGGGATGTGGACATAAATCCCACCGGCCTCCCGGCAAAATCGCAGGCGACCAGCTGTCCGGCCGGCCATTGAGAATAAAAATAGTAGAATACGCTCGGATCGTAGTACTGATCTAGCGATCTGAGAGCTATCGAATAGAGCTCATCGCGATCCTCTATTCTGAACTCTCTTACCATCATCGCTATCTCTCCTGCGGCGGATATGATTCACCGATAATACAATTATGCCCAACACTACGAACGGCAGGAACTTCAGTACAGACCAGTAGTCAAAATTGGACACAGACCCTACTTCCACTTTGAAATCAGACATATATTCTGATCCATCCATGGACACGATCGTCAGATGTACGATATGCGTCCCCGCGGATAACCGCACGGCTATCGTCTCACCCCACCTATCTATGATCCCGTCGTCATCCGTGTCCCATTCGAAAGAGGAACCTTCCGGAGCTACGGAGGAGGACGCGTCGAGCATGAATGATTCCCCCGCCGTTGGACTGCCGGTGTTCATGCCGATGTCTATCACTGTTCTTCCGGCATATTCGTCACCCCAATCGGAAATGAAAGAATCCGCGAAATAGTCGGCTATCTCCGGCGAATCTATGATTACGGCCGCCTCTCTGTTGTTACGTAGAGAATTTTCAGTCCAGTTGACGGATCCGACCCACACCTTGTCGTCGCAAACGATCCCTTTATTGTGTATCATCGGACCATCTTCGTTAGATGTTTTGGCGAATATTCCGTCCATAAAACTCAATTGATAGCACAATCCGTAACCATCGTAATAATCGGTATCGTCACGGCTGTCAAAACTCGTATCGATAATGATCCTTGAATCGGCACCGTTGTTCCCTGCTCCGATCATCCATTGCAACGGATTATCGTTGTCTGTCAGCCAAGAATATTGCACACTCAGCTGTTCGGAATATATGCGTACAGACGATGATGCGATCATTTCTTTCATGGACACGAAGGAACTGTCCGGCGATATTATCGGGAATACCTTCGCATTGTAACTGATATCTGTCCCTTCTTTGAAATCAAAATGGTGACATCTGTAAATCGCATTCGTCTTGAAAAGACTGGTGAATCCCACGGTGTCAAATCCGCAATTGAAATCACTGTAGAATACATCGGCCATATAATCGGCATAATCTTCAGATTCTATCACCGCCCCCCAACCGCGGTTATTCTCGAACGAACTTTTTACCCAGTTTTCAGATGTTATCACAGTAGTATCGTCATCGATGACCGCATATTTGTTGTGCAGATACGCATACCTTTTGAATCCGTCGTCAGAAGCGGCGATCGCTTTAATTTTAGCTCCCTTTTTTTCCAAGAACGACAGCGAGCTTATCTCTTCTTCCGGTACGCCGCCGGCCGGCGTTCCGTCCACAAGTATCTCCACAGATATCCCTTTCTCGAGAAGCGTTGCCAGGATGTATATAATTCCCGGGTGACTCAGGATATACATCGATATGCAGATCTTCTCGTCTGTTTTTGACAAGGCATCGAATACGTCGTTCCCCGAAGAATCCGGGAAAATGAACGGTGTGACCTCTGCATCGAATCCCGATGTCGGCTTGAAATCAGTTGTGGAAGGCGTTCTTACCGACCAGTCGGCGGCAGTATCGGTATCGAACATCGATATGCGGGCAGCAATCCTGTTCTTGGGTATCTTATCGAACTGGTCCCCCTTCCACCCTTCCCCTGTCTGGATATCACCGTAAACAAATGTGTCTGCGATCGTATCGCCGCGGAACAGGTATACATCGTCTCCGCTATCGCGGAGAGCGAATCCTTTCTGAACGATACCTTCTGTGTCGAATGTCACATATCTGCCCATGTCAAACCATTCAGCAGGTTCGGATTTCAGTACTGACAGAGAACCCTTCGGTTCTACTTTCATCTCGATACTGAATCTTATCTCGCCCTCTCCGTCCGATATCCTGTAGTCATGGATGTCTACGGCGTTGCTGCCGTAATTTGTAACGGTCACGCCTTCGAATGTCCCGGTCGGCATCACAGCACTGAATCTCAATAATTCGGCATCCGCAGCCGATGACGAAGCGGGCAATATGCTGCAGACCAACAAAACAAAAATCGCGATAGCGAATAACAAATGTCTTTTCATCTGCGGTACTACTGCAGACGAAGATAAAGACCGGGCCGCTAACTGTAATTGTTAGCGGCCGGTAGTCTCAAATGTGTTTTATGAGATCAAGAAGGGTAGCTTTCGGATCCTTCGATTTCACGACACCGGACGCAAGAAGGACGCCTTCGGCACCAAGCTCGATCGCTTTGGCGACGTCCTCCCCTGTCTTCACCCCGGCTCCGCACATGACGGCCACCGTCTTGTTCACATCCTTGACGGAATTGACGGTATCCTCGATGATGAGCGGATTGGCCTTTGTCACCGAAACATTTCCCCCGATGAGTTCTGGGGGCTCAACTGCGATGAAATCGGGAACGAAGGCCGCTATTTCGACTGCCCTCTTCACAGATTCCGCACAGGCTATAGTGATGAGTTCCTCCGCTTTGCAGAGTTCTATGCTCTCGCATATCACATCGTTCTTGACCCTGTGCTCCGAGTGATTCAGCAACGTCCCGACGGAACCCGTCGCCTTGATCATGGAAGCGGTCACCCAACCGGTGACCGAACCCGGCGCGTGCGGATCCACATTCTGGGACAGCACAGGGATGCTGACTGATCTCGCCACGGACCCTAATTCCACGATAGGCGGGCATACGGCGATGTTCACGCCGTTCTCTTTCGAGACCTGCTCACATATCTTAGAAAGATTGAGTGATCCGTCTCCGTCGACTTCGCTGTAGGCTTTGAAGTTGACGACTATGGTCGGTGTCTTGAACTTCTTACTCAAGTTTCTCGAACCTCTTGGTCAGTTCTTTGAGGACTTCGGGCCTGGAGGTGTACTCCATTTCCTCAGGTCCGAGAACTGCCGGCATGAACGGGCCGTGGCTCCTCATGAACTTGCTTGCTTTGACGGCGTTGTTGCGGGCGTAATCCCACTCAGATCCGGCAAAGTAATCCACTGGCATGTGAACACCGGGCTTGGAACCCATCGGTTCGAGACCCTGAAGGTGTCCGTCCGTGAGCTGGAATCCCAGGCAGCATATTCTCGGCGGTCCGTCGAAGTACGTCGGAGTAGACTCTTCGGGCGAGCACGGGTAGAGGGCACCGTAGTGCGACCCCCTCATCCATCCGGCGACGAGCATCGTGTTCATGAAGGGCTGGAGGTACTCCCCTACGGACGGAAGACCGCTCTGGGCCCTGACAACGCATACGGGGTCGTCCTTTCCGACATATTTCCCGGCCGTAAGGTTGAGCTTGTCCGTCGAAACTACTGCGGCTGTGCCTATTCCTGCGCGGCTGAAGACCCTCTTGATAGCGTATCTCGAAGTGTCGCCGAGAAGGCTGAGGATGCTGAGCGTCTCTTCAGGTGCGGACATGATGACCCTCTTGTGATCCATGACGTCATGCACCTCGACATCGAACCCTTTCTTAGCCCTTGCATCGATGACAAGACCTGTGGTGGTGAACGGGTCGAGGAAGATCTTCGAAAGCGGGAGCGAATATGCGGACGGCTCCGTCTTATCCGCCATGAAGAACATGACCGGCTCGGATTTTCTCTCCTCGAACTCCATCTCGGCAGAACCTGGTCCGGCACCGCGTATGTTACCGGAGAATGCATCTGTAAGGAGATCCTGACCTGCACCGTAGAGATGCATCTTCTTGGCTATATTGGCCGCATCGGTGAACGCGGTCCATGCGAGCTGATGAACATCCTTGTTGTTCTCGCCCTTGTAGTGTGTCATGAAGAGGTTGATATCATCTCCGACACGGGTAACATAGAAATCCTCGAGTATGCCCTGTTTGACACCGTCTTTGAGTATCTCAGCGCATTTCTCCATCATTGCCGGGTGTGGCCTGGTATGTCCGCATACGGAACCTACGTCGGCCTTGATTACTGAAACTGTAACTTTCTCTGCCATTGGAACACCAACAGTACTGGGTCGTCCTAATGCTAGCATAATATAATACCTTTCGCGTGCGCGAAAAGGAAGGAAAATGTTTCTGGAAAAAGTTTGCGAAATCAGTCCCTTGACGAAGACTGTAACGTGCCGTCCAGGCTGTGCTCGTATCCCGAAAGATCGAGAAGACCGTGACCAGAGAGATTGAACACTATCGTCTTCTCCTCGCCCTTCTTCTTCGCTTCCAATGCGAGGTCGACGGCCGCCCTGATGGCATGCGTTGATTCGGGGGCAGGTATGATGCCTTCGGTCCTGGCGAACATTATCCCTGCGTCGAACGTCTCTATCTGGTCATAACTGACTGCCGTGCAGAGCTTCTGATCATATGCGGCAGACACCAGCGGAGCCATACCGTGGTATCTGAGGCCTCCTGCGTGTATGGAGCTCGGGATGAACTCATGCCCGAGCGTGTACATCATCATCAACGGTGTGCTGCCTGCCGTGTCCCCGTAGTCGTATCTGTATTCCCCCTCTGTGAGCGATGGCGTCGCCTTCGGCTCTACTGCTACGAATTGGCAGTCTGTCTTTCCTTTGATCTTCTCGGCCATCAATGGGAAGCAGAAACCGCCGAAATTGGACCCTCCGCCGACACACGCTACCATGTAGTCTGGCTCTATCTCCCCGATCTTCATCTGCTCGATGGTCTCCCGGCCTATGACGGTCTGATGGAGAAGGACGTGGTTCATCACGCTGCCGAGTGCGTATTTCGTACCCTCGTCCTTGGCGGCGAGCTCGCAGGCCTCTGATATCGCTATACCCAGCGATCCGGTCGTGTCCGGATGCTCTCTGAGCATCTTCCTCCCGAACTCGGTCACCGGCGAAGGTGATGCGTGAACGGTAGCCCCGTACGTGTGCATTATCGTCTTTCTCAGCGGCTTCATATCGTAACTTCCGCGTACCATGAACACCGTACAGTCGATGTCGAAAAGATTCGACACCATGGAGAGAGCAGTCCCCCATTGGCCGGCCCCTGTCTCCGTAGTAAGCGTGTGAATGCCTGCCTCTGCATTGTAGTAGGCCTGTGCCAGCGCAGTATTTCCTTTATGACTCCCCAGCGGACTCATGTCCTCTCTTTTGTAGTATATCTTCGCCGGGGTCTTCAGATATTCCTCCAGTCTGCAGGCCCTCTGCAACGGAGCCGGCCTGTTGAGATAAACAAAGTTATCCCTGACCTCCTCGGGAATATCCACATATCTTTTTGTCGTCCCTTCCTGACGTATGATCTCTTTGCAGAACAGAGGTTCGAAATCCTCCGGGACCGCCGGTTTCATTGTCCGCGGATTCAAAGGCGGATCGAGTGGCTTTTTGAGATCGGCTGCGAGATTGTACCATTTTTTGGGTATGGACTCAATGGGCAGATTGATTCTCGCATCTTTTTTGATTGACATAATAAGTGGCATACATCTGCATTATATTAACTTATTGTACAACAATGTATAATTATGTTCATTGATGAGTTGCAACGTCGCATTCGTACCATAGTCTCCGCCCCGATTACCTTTTTATGCGCGATAACTATGGGCTGTCCGTTAACATGACCGCTCTCTGCAGAGATTCAAGCACGATAACCGTCGACGACGGAACCGTGACCATCAAAGGATGGGTTCAGGACACAAGGAATCTCGGAGGCATATCCTTCGTCATCCTAAGGGACAGAACAGGCACGATTCAGATAACTCTCCCGAAGAAGAAGATAGACCCGGAGCTGTTCTCCGGCCTAACCACCCTCCCCAGGGAGTCCGTTATTTCCATAACGGGCTCTGTCAAGGCAAGCAATCAGACGGACCTCGGACTCGAGGTCATACCGGAGTCATTCGAACTCTATTCTCAGGCCGCTACGCCTCTCCCCATGGGGGTCATCGACAAGGTAAACGTTGAAATGGACACCCGTCTGAACAACAGATTCATGGATCTCAGAAAACCTGAGATCAAAGCGATATTCGAACTGAAGAGTCTCATGGTCGAGCTCATAAACGAGGCGATGCATGAGAACGGATTCATGCAGGTTTTCACACCGAAGATAGTTGCGTTGGGAGCCGAGGGCGGTTCCACTCTCTTCAAGGTGAATTACTTCGACAAACCCGCATTCCTCGCCCAGAGCCCCCAGCTGTACAAGCAGATGCTGATGTCCACGGGACTCGACAGGATCTATGAGATCAGTCCCGCATTCCGCGCCGAGCACTCCAACACCAACCGTCACGTGACCGAATTCATATCGTTCGACGGAGAGATGTCCTGGATAAAATCCCAGAGCGACGTGATGGCCATGATAGAGAAGATCCTCGATTATGTCCTGAACGGCCTGGCGGAACGCGGCAAGAAACAGCTCGCGATCCTCGGCAAAGAGATCAAGGTGCAGAAACCCCCGTATCCGGTGCTCACTTACGAAGAGTGCCTCAGGATCGTGAATGACGGCGGACTTCGCCTCAAGGACGGGGACGACCTCGGTACCGAAGGCGAGAAGATAGTCGGAGACCATATGGCAACAAAGGGCATAGACCTCTATTGGATCGCCGAATATCCGGAAGAAGCGAAACCGTTCTACATAATGGAGAAGGACGGCACGCCGTATTCGTACTCATTCGATCTCGACTGCAAAGGCCAGGAGATATCATCCGGCGGGCAGAGGGAGCACAGGTACGACAAGCTCATAGAGAGGATAGAGAAGAAAGGACTCGACCCCAAGGATTTCGAATTCTACACCGATGCGTTCAAGTACGGAATGCCGCCGCACGGCGGATGGGGTATCGGCATCGAGAGACTTCTGGTGAAGATGCTCGATCTGCCGAACATCAGAGAGGCCATACTCTTCCCTAGAGACCTCACAAGGCTTTCGCCTTGATTAACAAAAAATGACGGGGATGGGGAAAGACCCCTCCCCGGATTCTTCTCCGTTCAGGTATGTTTCACGTTCTCGCCGCAATACGGACAGTCCTTCAATTTCGAATCCCTGTTGGTATTGCTGATGTAAAGGTTGGATTCCTCGTCATCCTCGAATGGAACTATCCTGCCCATCCTGATGCCTTCTCTCAGCCTCTCGCAACAAGCGGTTATACGGAAGTCCTTGGAAATGGACAAAGATCCTGTGACAGGTATCTCGTCCGCAAGTTTGTCCAGCACATCTCCGACAGCTTTTCTTGAGCCGGGCGTCTTGGATTTGTAGGATCTGCGGTAAAGGCTGAGGGCCGTCCAAGGATCTGTTTTGATGCCCCACCCATACTCATACATCTTTCCGAGATGCAGCTGGGCCTGTCCGTCATTCTTAAGTGCAGCGTCCTGAAGGTAAACGAACGCCTCGACATAGTCCTTGTCGGTGCCGTAACCATACAGAAATGACATCCCGAGCTGGACCATAGCATCCAATTCGCCTTCCTCCGCTTTTGCCTTCATCTCGCCGATATCCTTGTAGAGCACGATCTCGCCTTCTTTTCAGGGTCCAGGACGATGTCCTTCTGCCTCTGCTTCATCTGCATGGAATGCTCGGCTTTTATATTGTTCCTATTTTCCCAGTCGCGTCTTGTGCAGTACATCATGGTGGATATACTGGATGGCGTGGGCGTGAATATTTGGATCTGCTCCGGATTCGTCTTGAGATAGTTCCTGCAGAACGACGAAAGCTCCTGCATATCGCGTTCGGTGCAGCCGGGATGGGCCGCGATCAGATAATAGGTCAGGAATTGATCCTTACCGAGTTCCGAGTTCACTTTGTCGAACTGCCTCTTGAATTCCAGCAGAACGTCCTTGGATGGTTTGCCCATATACCTCAGAACATTGTCGCATATGTGCTCCGGAGCGACCTTCATCTGGCCGGAGATGTGGTATTGACAGACGTTGCGAAGATATTCCTCGCCGTGCACTTTATCCGCTACGATCATGTCGTAACGTATGCCGGAGGCGATCGATACTTTTCTTATCCCATCCACAGCGCGTATCTTTTCGAGAAGATGCTCATGCTTGGACATGTCGATCGGAAGATTAGCGCATGAGCTGGGGTAGAGGCATCTTTTGTTCCTGCACGCACCTTCCTTCCTTTTCTTGTCGCATTCGAAACCATACATGTTGGCCGTAGGGCCGCCGACATCGTTGATTATTCCGTTGAATCCTTTCCCGGAGGCGATTTTCTTCACTTCGCGCAGGATCGAACCTTCGCTCCTTGATACTACGGTCCTTCCCTGCATAATGGCTATCGAGCAGAAATTGCATTCCCCGTAACATCCGCGATGGGTGGTCACGGAATTCTTGATGGTCTCCATCGATTTCACATGACCCTGTTTCAGATAGAACGGATGGACCGCGTTCTCGAAGTCCATCTCGTATATGCGATCCAGCATTGGCGTGTCCGGAAGCGTCGAAGGCGGATTGTGCACCAGGAACCTGTTCCCGTGCTTCTGCACCAGCCCCTTGGCGGTGAGCGGGTCGTTGTTGTAGTAGAACGTCTTGAATGCTTTTATGAAACTCTCATCGGAAGAGACGCATGATTCGTAGCTGGGCATCTCAGTATACCCTTCTGGAATGTCTCCGGAGATGTAGCATATGCCGCGTATCCCATGCCAATCAAGGCCATCGCGCATATATTGTGCCAGAAGAAGATTGCTGCGCTCCGCCATGCCGTATGTTATGATATCCGCCTTGGAGTCGAAAAGTATCGACCTTCTGAGGGAATCTGACCAAAAATCGTAATGTACCACACGTCTGAGACTGGCCTCCACTCCGCCGAGGACGATCGGCTTTCCCTTATGGTACTTCTTTATGAGATTGGTGTACGCAATGCATGCCCTGTCCGGACGCCTGTCGTTCACACCTCCGGGTGTGAAATCGTCATCCTTACGGAACTTGTTGGTCGGAGTATAGTTGGCGACCATCGAATCCACGCAGCCTGCGGTCACGCTCCAGAACAGCCTCGGCTCTCCCAGCCGCCCTATGTCATCGTCCGATTTTATATCGGGCTGGCAGATTATACCGACCCTGAAACCGTTATCGATTAGCCAATGGCCTATCACGGCTGCACCGTTGTAGGAGGAATCGATGTATGTGTCGCCGGACACTATGATCACGTCCAGCTCCTTCCACCCATTCCTCAGCATTTCCTCGGTCGTTGTGGGTATGAACAATGTATCGCCTCAGAGACACTTGTCCATCAGTATGTCGTCCATAAAGAAACCGTTTCCGATGTCCGCCCTGTCCTCGGCGTATTCTCTGAAACCGCATGCATGGTATATTCCGATAGATCTCGTGTTGTTCCTGTTCACCCGCAAATGGATATGATGCAGACTGTTGGACATTGCATAGGCCTCGATGAATTCCAGCAAGCGAGAACCGTATCCTTTTCCGCGGAATGCAGCAAGAACGTAGAATTTGCTTAGATAAACGGAATCCCCGTCGATGCATATGCCGCAGTATCCGACATACCTGCTGCCGTCAGATACAAGATGGTAAACGTAGCCGCCTTTGTCCACATCGTCCTTTATCGCCGCCGCAGATTGATATTTGGACAGCATATAGTCGATCTGACCGTCCGAAATGATACCCGAATAGCATTCGTGCCAGATCTCGTTCGCCAGGATGGAAACAACCTCTGGAACATCTGCGGCAACCTCTGACATCGGATCACTTCTTGATCTCTTTCAGCAGTTCCGGTATGCCGGCCTCGAAGTTGACGCCGAACCTTATATCGGTCTTCGCTTCGCGTGTCCTGATGATACTTCCGACCGTGTAATCCACGGCAATCTCGTTAGCCCTTGTGAGCGGGAGTCCGTTGACCATCGCGGCCACCGCGGCAGAACCGAACACATCGCCGGTCCCGTGGTAATAACCCGGGATCGTGTCGCGGAAATGATAGGAGATCTTTCCGGATGAGACATCGTACGCTGCGGCACCGAGCTTTCCCTCTTCGAAGTAGACGCCGGTAAGGATGATGTTCTTAGGTCCCATCTCGCCCAGTCTTCTCAGAAGTCCCTCGATGTAATCTCTGTCGTAAGGTCCTTCGACGAATTTTTCACCCAGGAGCAGCGTAGCCTCGGTTATATTTGGAAGTATGACGTCCGCCATCTCACAGAGCTTCCTCATGCCTTTCGGGAAATTCTCCGGGAAGATCTTGTACAGCGATCCGTTGTCGGCCATGACCGGATCGACCACGATAAGCGTTCCGTCGTCCCTCAGTCTCGAGAACGTGTCTGCAACGATATCGATCTGATCGAATGAGCCCAGGAATCCGGTGTATATAGCATCGAATTTCAGATCTAGCGTCATCCAGTGGTCGACGATCGGCTTTATATCATCGGTCAGGTCGCGGTATGTGTAACCCGTGAAACCGCCTGTGTGCGTCGACAGGACCGCAGTAGGTATGACGGTGCATTCCAATCCCGTGGCGGAAATAATAGGCAACGCTACGGTCAGCGAACATCTTCCGAAACAAGAGATGTCGTGGATAGCGAGAACACGTTTTTGTCTCATCATGTGCTATTGCGAGTGAATTCACATAAATAAATAATGCGAGCGACGTGTCTCGACGACAGTCGGTCACAGCGACGAATCCGCTGCCCGATGTCAGGTTTTAATATCTCTATCTGAATCGCTCGGGCATGATGTCCTCGGACGAACATCTCGAAGAGGCCTTGGCCGAATACAATGCAAAAGTGACCAGATTGGAGGCAGAGGGCTCGCACGAAGAACTCCTCGAAGCCCTGGTCAACAGAAGCACGATCCTGATGCTCAGCGATTCGTATGTATCGTCGATCACCGATCTGGACGATGCCGTCGAGCTCATGGAGGTCATGAACAGGAAAGGCGAGCCTGTGGATGCGGGAACGTTCGTCAAGGTGTACGAGAACAGAGGGCAACTCTCGTACGAGAAGGACAACGAATCCATGATGTCCGATTACATGAAGGTCTCATCAAGGCTGGACGACCTCGTGGACGGAGTTAGGCACTACAGATACAACGATATCATCGAAATGTGCATCGACTGTTCGCAGGATCTAATCGATCAAGGGTACAGCGAGAACTCCATACCGTTCCTCGACAAATCCATCGATATGCTGTCCGGACGCACGGATCTTTGGTCTCAGAACCGCATTGCGGAGTCATACAACCTCCTCGGCGAGGCAAAGAAGAACATGGGACTTCAGGAAGAGGCCGCTGAAGCATTCACCGCATCCATACTCGCCGCAACACCGATCTACAGGAAATGCGGACTCGACGACGAAATGGAACTGGTCCTCTCGTATGTTTCCAGAGGCGACATAGAGGAGAAGATGGGAGATACGGCATCTATGGTCAAAGACCACGAGGCCGCCATCGACATACTCGAAGA
The DNA here is from genome assembly GCA_964640935.1 of uncultured Methanomassiliicoccales archaeon. Taxonomy (GTDB): domain Archaea; phylum Thermoplasmatota; class Thermoplasmata; order Methanomassiliicoccales; family Methanomethylophilaceae; genus CAZXIY01. The sequence continues at coordinate 4,866 of CAZXIY010000009.1, read as the reverse complement.
GATGAACGCCGAGAATAAGCTCGACGACACCGAACTGCTGGTGAATCTCCACCAGGGCATTGCAAAGGTCCTCATGGACGAGGGGAATATGAAGGATGCGGAGACGCATCTTCTGCGTGTGGTCGACCTCGGAATGCCCGCTATGAAAGAGGCTATCAGCGATCTCGGAATAAAAAGACCGGATCAGTGATGATTCTTCTTGCGCGATTCGATCTCGGCCACCAGGATACCTCTTGTATCATCCATGATCTCGAATATCTCGGTATCGTGCATCCCTCTGAGGACCGAGAATGACAGGTGCTTGTTGCAAGAATAATTGCTGGCCAGATACATTATCGCCCTTTCGCGCTCGAAATCGTCTTTGAGCATATCCAGCTCCATCAGGAGCATCCTCACCCTCTCTTCGTTGAGATCCGGGAGGAATTTCTCCGGATCGACGATCAGATCGCGAATGTTTTCACACCTGGCCTTGTCTTCCATGCCCCCGTTATCGCACCTTGATAGATTAAGATTTCTCGAAGGTACAAGGTTATATGTGTATTGGCCATTCGGAAATCGATGGGTATCCATTTCTGCGGTTATTGCGGAAGCCTGGTCCAGCCAGGCTCCGACAGATGTTCGGCATGCGGAAGATCGCTGAGCGGCGATGATGACGGCGCCGTATCTCCGCAGCCCGAGGTTGAGACCGTTTCACCGAAGATACTGCAGCCGAGCGAACTCAAGGCCCCGTTCTTCCCGTACGAACCGAGGGGAGAACAGCTGAGCATAGTCAGAGACATCGTCAGTACGCTGGATTCCGAGAACAGCATAGTCATGGAATCTGGCACGGGCACCGGAAAGACGATAGTCGCTCTCGCGGGAGCTCTGCAGCATGCGATACCGCACCACAAGAGGATCGTGTATCTGACGAGGACGATCTCGCAGAGCGATCAGGTCATGAAAGAGCTCAGAGCGATCTCCACGATCAAAAAGGTCTCAGGTATCACGATAACCGGCAGAGGACGCTCCTGCCCGCTGCTCAGAACGCTTGCGGGATACGAGAGCATGCCACCGGGCGTTCTGGCCAATCTATGTGAGGAGAAGAAGGCGAAGAGCAACCACGGCGGCGTCGGATGCAGATTCTACGAACAGATGAAACTGCGTCTGGATGAGGTGGAGGACTTCTGCAAGAACAGCATCCCCACGTCCGAACAGCTGGACAGGTACTGCGAAGATAGGGACATATGTCCGTACGAAACGAAAAAGAGCCTTCTGAAATGCATGGATATCGTCGCCGCTCCGTACGTCCACGTTCTGTCGGAAGAGATCAGGAACGGATTCCTGGGGAACATGGAGAGCGACGGGAAGAATCTCGTAATCATCGTGGACGAAGCACACAACCTGATCGATGCTGCACGCGAGCAGGAGAGCTACTCCATACCGATGTCACTTGTCGATGCGGCCTTGGATGAAGTCACCACGATGAAGGGCGACCCGCCGATATTCGAGAACGTGCTCCTGCGCGGATTCTTAAGCGAATTCAAGACGATAATGCGTTCGATCGCCAACGACAAACTCTCGATGATGACGAATGAAGCGATAATCGAAAAAGGCGACATCGAAGAAAGGATGATGAAGAAATTCGAGCTCAACAGGACGGAGCTTGATGCCGCAATAGATCAGATGGTGAGCATCGGCGAGGACAGGACCGAGCTTCTCATCGACCACGGAGAGAATCGCATCTCTGACATATTCTCGCTCGGCACCGATATGAGGAATTGGATGTCGTCGGATGCCGACAAATACATAAGATCAATTAAAGCGGGAGATGACGGAGAATCGCTCCATGCCGCATGCATAGATCCTTACGACGTTACCGCATTCCTCCGCTCAGTGAAAAGCTCCATACATATGTCTGGCACACTTCAACCGCTGGAGCAGTATGTTCGTATAATGGGTCTTCCGAAGACCACCGTGACTAAGATCTACCCGTCCCCGTTCCCAAAGGAGAACAGGTCTGTGATCTACCTCAAGAACGTCACGACGAGGTTCGCCGACATGAAGAAGGACCCGAGCATATTCTCCAGGATGGAGAAGAACATCGCCAAACTATGCAATGCCGTGGACAAGAACACCTTGGTGTTCTTCCCGTCATACAGCATGATGTCCAAAATGAGACCGTTCTTAGAGAGGGACGTCAAAAAAGAGATATTCTGGGAAGAATCGAGACAGCAGAGACGTACCATGGCCGCCCTCAGCGCGTTCAGATGCGGCAGGAACGGGGTGTTCTTCACTGTCATGGGCGGTTCTATTGCCGAAGGGATAGATTTCCCCGGCGAGGAACTGTGCTTTGCAATTATCGTGGGCATACCATATCCTCCACCGACCATCGAATCGAAGGCCATGTCCGAACTGTTCGACAAAAAATACGGACCAGGGACGGGGTGGAAATACACCTCTGAGATACCCGCTCTGAGGAAGATGCAGCAGGCGATAGGCCGCCTCATAAGGACCGAGACCGACAGAGGTATGGCAGTGATATTCGACTACCGCGCATCAAAATATGAAAGACAGCTCGATGCCAAACTGTCGACCGACCCTCTGAGCGATGTGACCTTGTTCTTCGAACAGCCGAATCTGAAGTGATGTTCCACTGGTATATCTGGCACATCTCTTTGAACTCATCCGTTGCGAACAACTGAACGACCCCATCGTATAATGTGGAACGTGCTATCTATGTTTATATAGAAAAAGGCCATTCGACAATTCAAGCGGAGATAGCTAAGCCTGGCCCACGGCGCCGGTCTTGAAAACCGGTGGTGTTTCACCCCGGGAGTTCGAATCTCCCTCTCCGCGCCATTTCGTTCTATCTCGGTCATTTACTGCTGATCAGCATAATATAACCCGTACAAATCAGTCGATTCTGGAATCTGATTCCTGTTTTGTATAAATTATTGACTTCGATTTCAAATCATCCTCTTTAGCAGCCAATAAAATGTCGGCAAAATACAGAATCTGAGGAGGTTTTATTACGCTAATGAGAAGTTGTATCCCACAAGGGCGGGAATAGATGAGATTCTTACATATTTCAGATCTTCACATCGGAAAAAGGCTGAAGGACGAATCGCTGGAGGACGACCAGAAGTATATCCTCGATCAGATCGTATCGGCGGTGGATTATGAAAGCCCAGCCGGGATCCTGATATCTGGCGATATCTACGACAACGGGACGCCCACGGTAGATTCTGTGAAGATATTCGATGATTTTCTCACAAAGCTATCGACCCGCAACATAGACGTATTCGTAATAAGCGGCAATCATGATTCATCCGAAAGGTTGGAGTTCGGAAGCAAGATATTCGAAAAAGGACGGATATTCATCTCCGGTTCCTATAATGGCACATTAGACAAGCACACGGTCACCCGCGACGGAGAATCGGTGGACATTTACATGTTGCCCTTCATCAAACCTATCAATGTCCGCAGGGCATATCCGGATGAGAAGATCGAAACATACAACGACGCCGTGAAGGTCGCGTTGAATCACACCGATCATTCCGGCGCCAACAAGAAGATACTGATGACCCATCAGTTCGTGTCGGGTATCAGCAAACCTGAGACCTCCGACTCCGAGGTCTTCTTCGTCGGAGGTACCGAGGCCGTAAGCCCGGCACTGTTCGACGGATTCGATTATGTGGCTCTCGGCCATCTGCACATACCGCAATATGTAGACCGCGAGACCGTCAGATACTCCGGTTCGCCGCTGAAATACTCCCTGTCCGAACTGAGGAAGGACAAGAGCGTGACTGTCGTGGAAGTCGGAGACGACGTCTCGGTTTCCACCAGACCTTTGAAACCGCTCAGAGAGATGAGGCTCATAAAAGGCCCCCTCGATAAACTGATCGAAGCGGGAAAGAAAGATGGGCACAGGGACGATCTTATCTATGCTAAATTGGACGAGGACGCCATGGATGCTATGCAGCTCTTGCGTGAAGTGTATCCGAATATCATATCATTGGAAGTGGCGTCATCGGATCAGACGGAATTGGGCGGCGATCTGACAGATGACTTCGATGAAGGACTTCCGGATCCGGTGACGGTATTCTCAGATTTCTTCAAGAAAAAGAACGGTTCCGAGATGACCGAGAACCAGAACAGAATAATCCGCAAGATCATGGATGAACTGGAGGTCAGATTATGAGGCCGCATGTCCTGACGATGTCCGCATTCGGACCGTATGGCGATAAGACCGTGGTCGACTTCGATGAATTCGGGGGCAAAGGACTCTTCCTCATCACCGGTGATACGGGGGCGGGAAAGACATCAATTTTCGATGCCATAACATACGCTCTGTACGGACAGCTCAGCGGGGACAGGGATCCGAAGAACATCAGAAGCCATTTTGCCGGACCGAATGAAATGACGTATGTCGAGATGACATTCACGCATGCCGGTAAGGATTACACCGTGAAGAGATCGCCGAAGCAATATCGCCAAAAGACCGTGGGTCAGGGGACGACAGAGGTCCCGTCGGACGCCTTACTCACTTCAGATCATTTGGCTCCGATCACCAAGGATAGGATGGTGACCGAGAAGATTGAGGAGATACTGGGGATAAAGTACAGCCAATGGAAACAGGTTGCTATGCTGGCTCAGGGGGAATTCAGAAAACTGCTGACGTCGAAGACTGATGAGCGTAGCGAAACGTTCCGTACGATATTCTCCACCGACTCGATCAACAGATTCCAGAATGAGCTCAAGCGGCAGGCATCCGCCGTCAGGGAAGAAACCGAAGGGAGGAAGAGATCAATGGCCTCCTGCATCGGAAGGGCTGTTTTCGACGATGATTCGCCGTACCATGATGAAGTAAAAGAAAAGTCATCTGGC
>CAZXIY010000008.1:27020-28775 GCA_964640935.1 uncultured Methanomassiliicoccales archaeon | reverse complement strand
TGTTCTGTATAACGTCGCCAGTCAATTCATCAAAGATATCAATCAGAAGATACCGTTCACAGGATGGAGTTTCGAAAAACTCTATACCGAACTATACGAAGAGATCGAGAAGATGAATCGTGTGTTCGTCATCGTTCTTGACGAAGTTGATCATATGATATCTAAGAAAGGCGACGCAATATTCTATAACCTTTCCAAAATAAACGAACATCTTACAAAATCAAAGGTCTCTCTTATCGGAATATCAAACAACATGAAACTTTTGGAGCTCCTTGAACCTAAAGCAAGAAGCAGATTCGGCGGAGAGAGTCTGATGTTCCCCTCCTATACAAAAGAAGAGCTGGAGGATATTCTTTCTGAAAGATCCAAAGACGTTTTTGATGACGGCGTGATCGAAGCATCAGTCATTCCTTACTGTTCATTTTTGGCCGCCAGGAGCGACGGCGATGCGAGAATGGCCATAGATCTTCTAAGGACTGCCGCAGACATAGCAGAAAGGAACGGAGATTCCGTAATAACGGATGCTCATGTGAAATCTGCAAAGAACAGCATTGAATTCGATATAGTCGATGAGGCTGTCAAAACTTTGTCGCCTCAATCCAAAGTGGTACTTCTCAGTATCATAAAGAACAGCGAGATTCCGGAGAACAACAAGGCCATGACGACCGGTGATGTTTACAACACATACAGAGAGATATCTTCTATCATCGGAACATCGGTCCTCACTCAAAGAAGGATAACGGATCTCATCTCAGAACTTGATATGATGGGATTGATCACAGCAAGCATCAGATCATTCGGAAGAGCAGGAAGAACGAAAGAGATAGAGCTCGGGATTCCCAAGGATATCTGCGAGCGTTTCAAGAAAGATCCGCTGTTCAGTCCGCTCAACGATTACAAAGCTCCGACACAAACGAAATTGATGTGAGTGTTTCCACAGGAAATGGTGGGGGGCGGGGGCCCCGTCATTCTGTCTGTTTTTTGCGCCTTTCATCAAAGAAGACAAAGAGCGAATCTAATATCACCGAAGCCACGATGAAAGCGGCCACAATATCGATGAAAGCAATGGCAAGACAAGGAACGCTGTTCTTCGGTATCATATGTTCATTAATGTGATTCATCATAAGCTTAATACAACCAATCCACGGAAGTTCAATTCCAGCTGTAGCTTTAATCTGCTTTTCACTAACCAATCCATATGTTATAGTGGTTAATTGATCAAAATACCCATTATTATCTCCTTTTGTCAAATAACCGCTATGTGGTTCATAAGACTCCCCAGACTGGGTGTTTTCTTTGGGTTTTGATAAATCGTCGAGATCTATAGTGCAAGTGTTGCCTTCATAACCAAGGTTATAAAATGTCAAATCACCAGACAAAGACTCATATGTACCCATCGCGGTCCACTTGCCGTCATAATCTTTTAAAGCGTCAGCTCTCCAGGTTTCATCACCATTGTACTCCAACCACAAAAATGCGCGATGTATCACAGGATTTAATTTTTCCCCACGGTAGTAGATTATTACATCTCCATAATCACCAAACATACTGTATCCGTTTTGAGACCCTTCGACAAATGTAGTAATATCGGTTTTAGAAGGGTCACGCATTATGACTGCGTCTCCAGTATCTATAATGCCAATGTACGATGTGTCTTCAGAATGTTGCATGCTGTTTGATTCCACAACGGTGATAGGCGTACCCATCCCGGAATAGGCGAAAATAGATCCCATGGCGGCAACTATGATCACGAAC
>CAZXIY010000008.1:15001-26920 GCA_964640935.1 uncultured Methanomassiliicoccales archaeon | reverse complement strand
ACCCATCCCGGAATAGGCGAAAATAGATCCCATGGCGGCAACTATGATCACGAACGTTACGCCGACAACGATCAGAATGTCCCTTACATCCTTATTCACTGATACACCGCACCATACAACAATGTGAAAGTATAATACGATAATCGCAATTCATGTGAGGTATGGACAGACCCGACAATGACGAATACTTCATGGAAATGGCATTTCTCGTCTCGAAGAGATCCACATGTCTCAGAAGAAAGGTCGGGGCCGTAATCGTCAAAGACAAGCGTGTTCTCTCCACCGGTTACAACGGGTCCCCGAAAGGAACGCAGCACTGCGAGGTCCTGGGCTGTATAAGAGAACAGATGAATATACCGTCTGGCACTAGGCACGAACTTTGCCGCGGCGTCCATGCAGAGCAGAACGCCGTGGTGCAGGCCGCGTATTTCGGCATAAGCATCAAGGACAGTACGATATACACAACGACGTACCCATGTTCCATGTGCGCGAAGATCCTGATAAACGCAGGTATAAAAGAAGTCGTTTTCTCGGAAGGTTACGTCGACGATCTCTCGAACAAATTGTTCTCGGAGACGAATATTGTGGTCAGGGCGTATAACCCCAAAAACTAACCTTCCTTTATAAGCTAAGACAAACAATATTAAGTAGGGTTTATGCATACCCCACGACAAATAACGGTCGGGGAGTGTAAATGAGCCGAACTGACATACTTGAAGATATCAAAAAGGCGGAAGCTGCCGCAAAGACCAAGGTCGATCAGGCCGAGGCCGACAAAAAAGCGGCTATCGCGACCGCACGCAGAAGTTCCGTACAGAGGATTCAGGATGCTGAGGCTCAGGCTCGCAGCAACTACGAATCATCCGTTACGAAAGAGAAGGAGGCCTTGGCGGTCAAACGCGAAGAGCTTCTAGCAGGCGGAAGAAAGAATGCGGCCAAGATCGATGAGAACATCGACGCGAAGCTGCAGAAAGTTAAAGATTTTCTCAGTGAAGAATTTGCGAGGACACTAAATGCTGCTTCCTGAGTCGATGAGTAGGGTTGTGATCGTGGGCAACAAGTCCAAACTCGACGAGACAATCAATGCCTTGTATGGGTTGGGTAAAGTCCATCTGATCGATCATTCCAACGGCTCGGATGAAGGATTCTCGATAGGCGCACCGCGCCCGTATTCGTCAAAGGCCTCCGAGAGGCTATTGGCCGTAAGAGCAGCGGAGAAGGATCTGGGTATCAACCCGGCGAAAGCCGAGGACGCTCAGATATCGGTAGATGACATCGAAGCACAAATCTCTTCGAACGGCATCGAATCCGTCCAGGCAGAGGTATTCTCGGCAATCGACGAGAAAAATAAGATCGCTCAGAAAGTAGCCGATCTGAAAGCGAGGCAGAAGACTCTGACCCAGCTTTCAAAACTTTCGATAAACATTGAACTGTACAGCGGTTACGAGTCGCTCGCGGTCATCGTAGGTTCCGTCAAGTCGGATCCGACCGAGGCATTGGCAGCTCTCGAAAACGCTGAGACATTCGTATCCTTCGACAAGAAGGAGGGGGGCGTAGTTGCCGTCTTCATCAAAAAGGATGAGAAGGACAAGGCCTCCGCAATTCTATCTGAATTCGGATATTCGGAGATTCCGGTCCCGGCAGTAAAGGGCAGTCCCCAAGAGGCACTGGCCGCAACCGAGAGCGAACTCGCCGAGTCAGAAGAATCACTGTCAGGCATCGAAGCGAAGATCGCCGGAATGTCTGAGAAATACAAATCATTCATAGTAGCATCCGATGAGGAGCTCTCCCTTACCGTAAAGAAAGGAGAGACGCCTTTGAGGATCGCAATGAGCCAGTTCTCTTTTGTCATCGACGCTTGGGTCCCGACGGCTGAGGTTCAGTCGGTCGAGAGCGGGCTGAACGACAAACTTGGAAAGGACATCTATGTCGAAGTACAGGAAGAGAGAGGCAGGAGCATTCACGAAGAAGAGGCCGCAGAGTCTCGCTTCAAGAAAGCTCCGACAAAGATGAAGAACGGTCAGTACGGAAAACGTTTCGAATATCCGACGCAGCTGATCTCCACACCTAAGTACCAGGAGATCGACCCGTCGCTGATCATCGGAATATTCTTCCCGTTCTTCTTCGGATTCATGGTCGGGGATGTCGGATACGCCATCCCGTTCATCGTTCTTGGAGCGTATGGACTCAAAGTAGCGAAGAGCAAGGATTTCCAAGCCATCGCTACAGTTCTTTTCTTCGGCGGAATATGGGCATTCATCTTCGGATTCTTCTTCTTTGGAGAGATGTTGGGAATGCACTTTGTCGGAGCCGGAACAGCGACGACCGTCACATGGGAGAGTCTGTTGGGAATAACGCTTCCTGATTGGTTCTCGGGTCTCTTGTTCGCCGGCGAAGGTGTGAGCAAGCTGCACGAGGTCACATTCCTGCTCAAGTTGAGCGTATACATCGGTGTCGTCCACCTTCTGGTGGCCTATATCGTCGGATTCCTCAACGCGAAGAGGATGCATGGCTTCAAAGAGGGTTACCTCGAGAAAGGCGGATGGATATTCACCTTTGTCGGAATGGTGATCTTCTGTTACGGGCTCACAATGGTTCTGTTCGGCAACGGGGCCTCGATCGGTGACAACATCACGGAACAGGTCAAATTGTTCCTGGCCGTTGGCGGTGTAATACTCGTCATCGGAGTGGTGTCATGCTGGCCCAAGGACGGAGCACAGGCAATCCTGGAACTACCGGGTATTGTCGGAAACATCCTTTCGTACACTCGTCTTGCCGCTATCGGAATGTCGAAAGCGGGAATGGCGCTGGCGTTCAACTACATAGCCATAATCATGCTTGGTAGTTCGGGCGATATCACGGGAATAATAATGGGTTCCCTGGTGTTCGTCGTCGGACATCTCATGATTTGGGTATTAGCTATCCTTTCGGCGGGTCTGCACGGACTCAGGTTGCAGTACGTCGAGATGATGAACAAATTCTTTATCGGCGGCGGCGAAGAATACTCGCCGCTCGGAATCAAACGCAAACACACTAAAATCGTAGAAACAGAGGTATAAAAATGGCAGCAGCAGATCAAGCAGGATTGATAATGATAGGCGCAGGTATCGCAATCGGACTAACCGGTCTCGGTGCAGGCCTCGCAGAGAGAGATGTCGGTGCAGCAGCAGTCGGAGCCATCACCGAAGACGTAGGTCTTTTCGGTAAAGCGATGGTTCTGATGGTTCTTCCTGAGACAATCGTCATCTTCGGACTGGTTATCGCTATCCTCGGAGTGTTCGTTCTCTAAGCAGGGTTAGGGGCCGTTTCATGGCATTAGATGATGTGAAGATGGAAATCGGTCATTCTGCTGACCAATCCGCCGCGGCCATTAAGGCCTCGGCGGATGCCGAGATCGCCAAGATCACGGCGGACGCAGATGCACAGATCTCCATTATAAATGAGAAAGAGGAAAAAAGGCTCAAAGAAGAAGTTGAGCGCCTCGGACGTCAGGAGATCTCCAGCGGAGAGCTGGAGAGCAAAAAGATCGTCCTGGCTAAGAAGAAAGAGGTTCTTGCTAAAGCATTCAGCGAGACGCTTTCATCCCTCGAGTCCGCACCGGCTGATAAGAAGCTGGAGCAGTACAAGAAGATGGTAGCGGCCTCCAAGCAAGTGATCGACAAGCCCAAAGCGTACATCGCTCCGGGCGACAAGTTCACAGCAGCGGATCTCGGAGTTTCTTCGGTAGCCAAGAACAGCACGATCACCGGCGGCCTCATCCTTGAAAGCGAGGATGGGACAATACAGGTGGACATGCAGTACAAGACGATCCTCCAGACACTCTGGGACCGCGAGATGAAGAGCCTGTCGGATATCCTCTTCGGGTGAAGGGCATGTTCGGGCGCAGTAAAGGAAAGAAAGGCAACTATGCGTATACCGTCGCACGCGTCAAAGCGAAGAAGTCGCAGTTGATGGGTGACGACTCTTACCAGAAGATGCTGTTGATGAGCCTCCCGGAGATATCCCGTTTCATAAGTGAAACTGGGTACCAGAAGGAGATCACTGAACTTACGGGTAAGTTCGACGGTATAAACCTTATCGAACATGCGACGTACAAGAACATGGCCAGGCTCTTCAGGGGCATCCTTGAGTCAACAACTGGTGAGCTGTACGATATGCTTGCAGCGGATCTGGAGAGATGGGACATATGGAATCTCAAGATCATCCTCCGCGGAAAATCCTACGGGGTCGCGGCAGATGAGATCAGAGAGGACCTTGTTCCTGCGGGAAGCTTGAACAGCGAGTCGCTGGAAAAGCTCATTTCACTCGAAACGGAAGACGACGTTATCGCCCAGTATGGAAGGATGACCGGGGTCTCGATACCTCAGGATGTCATCGGAGAGTACAAGGCGAAAGGCAACCTCGCCGCCATTGAGGATTTCCTCGATAAACACCACTACGAGAGGCTTCTTGCGAGTATAGATCCCAAATCGAGACCTACGCGCCTGTATCAGGACTTCATCAGAAAAGAGATCGACACTATAAACCTCGAAACGATCCTAAAACTGAAAATGGAAGGAGTCCACGGGGAGCCGGTAATGAAATACCTGATCTCCGGAGGAAAAGATATCGATAAGAAGCTGGCCACTCAGCTTGCCAATGCCGAGACAGTATCGGCGGCAGAAAACGATTTGGCGCAACTAGATTTCTACGATGATATCAAAGAGGCGCTGGACGCAAATACCAACTCGCTCAGAGACATTGTGGCCGGGATGAGAAAATACAAGATAAAACAGGCAAGGACGTTCTCGCATCTGTACCCGCTGTCTGTTATCCCAGTTATCGACTACATGATCCACAAGGAGAATGAAGTCAACAACATAAGGGTAATAGCAAGGGGAATCGAGAGCGGACTTGACACAGAAACCATCAAAGGACTACTGGTGATCTGATGGACATAGCAGTTATCGGGAATGAGGAATTCGTATTGGGATTCAGACTTGCCGGACTCAGACGTGTCTTCGTGGCACAGCCGGAAAACTACCAGGAGAAGATCCTTGAGGCGATGGCCGACCCAGATATAGGGGTACTGGCCGCGGACTCGAAAGATCTGGATGTCCTTCCTTCCAACGTGAAGGCCAGGGTGCTTGATTCGATAAGCCCCGTGGTCGTCCCTGTCGGAAGGGGTGAGACGGATCTTCGTGAGAAGGTCAAAAGAGCGATTGGCGTTGATTTATACAAAGAGGATGAGTAGGATGAGCAATGAAGGAAAGATTTACAGGGTCGCAGGACCTGTCGTCACCGCTGTCGGCATCTCCCCCCGTATGTACGATGTCGTTCATGTGGGGAACGAGCAGCTGATGGGCGAAGTCATCAAGATCGTTGGTGACTATACTACCATCCAGGTTTATGAGGATACGTCCGGCGTCAGACCGGGAGAACCGGTCACGAACACCGGTCATCCGCTTGTAGCGGAACTTGGCCCGGGACTTCTGCACTCCGTTTACGACGGAATCCAGAGGCCTCTGCCGGTCCTAAAAGAGAAGATGGGCGACTATATTCTCCGCGGAGTCACCGCACCTGGATTGGACAGAAAAGCAAAATGGGAATTCAAACCCATAGTGAAAGCCGGGGACATAGTGTCTCCGGGACAGATTATCGGAACGGTTATGGAAGGCACGATGGAGCACAGGATCCTTGTACCGGTCGATGTGAAAGGAAAAGTCGACGAGATTAAGGCAGGAAGCTTCACAGTCGAAGAGACCATCGCTGTCATCGACGGAAAGAACGTCATAATGATGCAGAAATGGCCTGTCCGTGTACCCAGACCGGTCATAGAGAAGTATCAGCCCGATATCCCGCTCGTAACGGGAATGAGGGTCCTCGATACTATGTTCCCCCTCGCAAAGGGAGGAGCGGCCGCAATCCCCGGAGGATTCGGTACAGGAAAGACCGTCACGCAGCAGCAGCTCGCTAAATGGTCCGACGCAGAGATCGTCGTTTACATCGGATGCGGAGAGCGCGGAAACGAGATGACCGAGGTTCTTACAGAATTCCCGGCATTGGAAGACCCGAAATCCGGAAACCCGCTGATGAACAGAACGGTCCTGATCGCCAACACATCGAACATGCCTGTGGCGGCAAGAGAAGCATCGGTTTACACCGGTATGACCATCGCCGAGTACTACAGGGACATGGGATACAACGTCGCTCTGATGGCAGACTCCACCTCCAGGTGGGCAGAGGCCATGAGGGAGATCTCCTCCAGGCTGGAAGAGATGCCCGGAGAGGAAGGATATCCTGCGTACCTCGCTGGAAGGCTCTCGGAATTCTACGAGCGTGCCTGCCGTGCAAAGTCGCTCTGCGGCAAAGAGGGTTCGATCTCGGTCATCGGTGCAGTTTCGCCTCCTGGCGGAGACATATCGGAACCTGTTTCGCAGAACACCCTCCGTATCGTGCGTGTGTTCTGGGCTCTCGACACCAAGCTGAGGGAGAGAAGGCACTTCCCGACAATCAACTGGCTTACCTCGTACTCTTTGTACGACAAGCAGCTGAAGGGCTGGTACTCGCACAACGTTGCTGAGGACTTCCCCGCACTCAGGGAATGGGCCATGCAGGTCCTGCAGAAAGAATCCGAACTCCAGGAGATCGTCCAGCTGGTCGGATCCGATGCATTGCCTGATGAGCAGAAGATCACATTGGAAGTCTCCAAGATGATCAGGGAGATATTCCTGCAGCAGAACGCGTACCACCCGGTGGACACATACTGTCCTCTCCCGAGGCAGTACGCAATGATGAAACTCATCAAGAAGTTCTCGGACCTTGCGAACAAGGCCCTTATAGCAGGTAGCACGGTCGAGAAGATCGTCTCTATCCCCGCGAGACAGAGATTCATCAGATCGAAATACGAGGAGAATGTCGACGAGGAGCTCGTCGCGATCGACAAGGACTTCGACGAACAGTTCAAGGAGCTGGGGGCATAAACATGGCAGAGGTTAAAGTATCCAAAGAGTACAAGACGATCTCAGAGATCGCAGGACCTCTGGTCTTCGTCGAGAAGACAGAGCCTGTAGCCTACAAAGAGCTCGTGAGCGTCAAGCTGTCTGACGGTTCGATCAAGAGAGGAGAGGTCCTGGACACCTCCGACAAGATCGTCATCGTTCAGATATTCGAAGGAACATCGGGTATCGACAGAGCGGCAACCGTTCGTTTCCTCGGCGAAACGATGAAGATGCCGGTCTCGAAGGACATGCTCGGAAGGATCCTCTCCGGAGCGGGAGATCCTCTCGACGGCGGTCCGGCAATCACACCCGAGAAGAAGCTCGACATCGTCGGTGCAGCTATCAACCCGTGGGCAAGGGACAGCCCGTCTGATTTCATTCAGACAGGTATCTCGACCATCGACGGTATGAACACCCTCGTCAGGGGACAGAAGCTCCCTATCTTCTCCGGATCGGGACTTCCGCACAACGATCTCGCTCTGCAGATCGCAAGGCAGGCCAAGGTCCGCGGTGAGAACGAAGAGTTCGCCGTCGTGTTCATCGCGATGGGTATCACCAACGAAGAGAAGCAGATGTTCATGTCCGAGTTCGAGAGGACCGGCGCTCTGAAGAACGCAGTGGTCTTCCTGAACCTCGCTGACGACCCGGCAGTCGAGCGTATCGTCACGCCCCGTCTCGGTCTCACGACCGCGGAGTACATGGCGTTCGAGCTCGGAATGCAGGTTCTGGTCATCATGACCGATATCACGAACTACTGCGAAGCGCTGCGTCAGGTCGGTGCGGCAAGGGAAGAAGTGCCCGGAAGGCGTGGATATCCCGGTTACATGTACACCGATCTCGCTCAGCTGTACGAACGTGCAGGCAGGATAAAGGGAAAGAAAGGATCCGTCACACAGATCCCGATCCTTTCGATGCCCGGTGACGATATCACCCACCCGATCCCCGATCTCTCCGGTTACATCACCGAAGGCCAGATCGTTATGTCGAGAGAGCTCCACCGTGCCGGTATCTACCCGCCAGTGAACGTTTCGTCGTCCCTCAGCAGACTGATGGGCGGAGGAACCGGAGCGGGCAAGACACGTGAGGACCACAAGGGAGTCTCGGACCAGCTCTATGCGGCATACGCAGAGGGTAAGGATCTCCGCGGACTCGTGGCCATCGTCGGAAAGGAATCGCTCTCCGAGAAGGACAGGAAGCTCCTGGACTTCGCTGACATGTTCGAGGACAAGTTCGTCCGCCAGGGTCACGACGACGACCGTTCGATCGAGGACACGCTCACGATCGCATGGGACCTCATCAAGACTCTCGACATGGATCAGATCACCAGGATCGACCGTAAGTACATAGAGAAGTACATGAAGGCGTGAGTCCGATGGCCAGCCAAGAAATCACCCCAACACGTTCCGTTCTTCTTGAGTTGAAGAAGAAGATCAAGCTCACCAAAAGTGGCTACAAGATCATGAAGATGAAGAGAGACGGTCTCATCATCGAGTTCTTCGACATCATGGAGAAGGCGAAGGCGATGCGCAGTTCGGTCACATCCGATTACGATGCGGCCATGACGAAGATAGCGATCGCCAGGGCAGTTGAAGGTGAGATTGCGGTGAAGAGCGCGGCATACGCCCTTAAGACCGAACCGCACGTGAAGGTCGGCAGCAAGAGCATCATGGGAATGATGGTCCCGAAGGTGGAGGCCGAGATCAAACACGCAGACCTTGAGAACAAGGGATACGGTGTGATCTCCACTTCCGCTTACATCGAGGAGGCCTCCACGGCCTTCGAGAAGCTGCTGGACACACTGGTCCGTGCCGCAGAGATTGAGACGACGATGAAAAGACTCCTTGACGAGATCGAGAAGACAAAGAGGAGGGTGAACGCGATGGAGTTCAAGATCATACCCGAACTTGAATCCGCGACAGCCTTCGTCAAGTTCCGTCTCGAGGAAATGGAAAGGGAGAACACCATCCGCCTCAAATTCCTGAAAGGAAAGGGCGAGGCAGCGTAAGAATGAGATCTCTCGAGGACCGATATCACGATCTTATGAACGACCCGGTCAAATTGGCCCGGTTCTTCAAGATCACATGGATCGTCGCGTACTCGATGCTCATTCTGGGCTTCATCCTCATCATCTGGATCCTGATCGATCAGAGATTCGCCTGAAACCACTTAAAAACCATTCATTTTTCAATTTTACATGAAATTCATCATGGTCACTTTGCCGGTACCAAGGTGCACGAGCGGCATGATTCCCGGTTTTGGATTGAAGTTATGCATCTTCTGGTAGTCGGTCTGATCCTGCCATGTGGACGCGTTTATGAGTTTGATGCCTTTGTAATCGGTGCAGCCGTATCCATGGATGTGTCCGGAAACGAAGATATCAGGCACGATATCGATTGCCATGTAGTCCTTCTTCTCGGGAGCCAGAGCGGTCTTCTGCCCGTATATCGGAGCAAGATGGCGCATTGTGACCATCTCCTTCATGACGGCTATCGGATCGTCGTACGTCAGCTGTTGGACGCCGGATATCCAGTCGTCGATGCTCTTCCCGTGATAGGTCAGGATCTTCCTTCCTTCGATCTCCAGATAGACCGGATTGCTGACCATCATGACGTTGGAATCGAACGTCTTGGTGAAGATGTTGTTCAGGGCAGGCTGCGGCTCCGCCGGCCTGCATGCATCGTGGTTACCGGGGTGTATGACCATTTTGATATCGTCGGGGATGTCCTTCAAATCCTCCGAGAGCGTGTGATACTGATCATAAATGTCGGCTATCGACAGCTCCTCCTCCTGACCGGGGAACACGCCTATCCCGTCGACGACGTCTCCCGGCATCACGATGTAGTTGATCTCCATTCTCTGGGAGTTCTCCTTGAGCCAGGCGATCATCTTCTTCCAGTTCTTCTCCAGAAAGGTATAGCTCCCGATGTGTATGTCTGAAAGGAATGCGACCGTCGCGGTGGAATCGGAAGGGATCCACGCATTATTTGCGGGAACGTCGGGTTTTACGATCCTGTTGGCTATTATCATCTCCCTCTTCATGCCTGCCTTGGGCCTGCTGGGTTTTCCAATGACGCCGATGACCTGATCCGTGACGAGAATATCGTTGATGTACGGCGAATCCTTGGAGATGAGGACCTTGCATCTTCCGCCGTCGTCATCCTCCATGCTGAGTATGACGTGGCCGTTGGGGGTCACCCTCTTGTCGTCTATTATGCCGATTATCCTGATCTCCCTGTCCATTCCCAAGGCATCGTTGATCTTTCTTGCATAACCGAAATCGCTCCTGCGCTCGATTATCTTCTTCAGGATCGCGAATCTGCTCTGGAAGTATCTGACGAAGTCTTCGATCTTCCCTTCGCATGTAGAATTGCCCGTAATGTCCGTGCCGGGAACGATCTTTATGTCGCTCGAGGTCTTGTTGCGCGGAGAAATGGGCTTGGGAGCTTCGAATATGACCTTGTCGCCTGTGAGGCAACCTACAACGTCCTCTTTTGTAACGAACATCGGATTGTCGGCCAATGAATTCAGTACCGTCTGGGTGAATGCTAACGGATCCGAATTGGACATTATAATTTCGAGTGCGTCCGGGGAGAGGAACATATTCCTTCTTGCCGCCGCGCTCAGAACATCGGCCTTCATCTTTCGGAACTAGCGACTGGTAATCTATAAAGGTTTCCCGTCTTCGACGTCGGAGTTAAAATAGATTCTATACTATGTCTGAGAGCGATGCCGTCCATTGAATTGTCGTGTCCCGTGTTCCCGAGCGAGGATCCTGTTAAGGTCGAGACCGCCGTGAAGAAGATATTCCCGGATGCGGTCGTTAAGATCGAAGATCAGAAGCTTACGGGAACGTCATCCAGCCTCGATTATTTCCGCAAGGAGATACGCAGGCAGAAGATATTGGATGCGACGAGGAACATCCTCATAAGAGGAAAAAGAGGCAACGTCACGAGATTCTTCATGAACAAGCAGGCCGCATTCGTCGGCCAGATATCGTTCTGCGAAGAGAAGATGATACTCGGTACGATAAGGGTCATCATACAGGATGATCAGCTCGACGCGCTGATAGACAACATCGCGCCGGAGACAGTGGACGGAGAGGAGGTTTTGATATGATAGGGATTTCATCGCCTGAGTTCAGCGCTTATCAGTTTGAAGAGGTAATAGAGGAAGTATCCAAGGAATTCGAGCACTGGGAGATCGTTGCGGAAGCAGAGCACTATCTGAAATCCATATCGGCGAGATTCGCTATGATCGCTCCTTCGTACAATATGTCTTATTCCATTCACACACCGATCAGCGATATCAACATAGCGTCGCTTAACGAGAGGATACGCGAGGACTCCGTCATCGAGATCATGTCGAATATGGAGCACGCGGTAGGCATGAACATCAATATGCTCACGATCCATCCGGGAATGTACAGCATGTCCGTGCCGTACATGGAGGAGAAATCCATCGAGAAGGCAAAGAAGTCCCTCGGAGCTATAGACCGCATAGCGGATCAGTACGGCGTGACCATCGCGTTGGAGAATATGCCGTCGTTCCCGTTCATGCTCGGTCAGACAGCGGACGAGATGCAGGAGCTCCTCGACGGCACGAATCTGAGCATGTGCTTCGATATCGGGCACGCCAATACGACGAACCAGATACAGCAGATCATATCGAAATTCAGGGATCGCATAGTCAATGTCCATATACATGACAACAACGGGGAGATGGACGAGCACTTGACCCTCGGAGAGGGGAACATAGATTTCAAGAGCGTCATCTCGGATCTCAAAGGCTATGCGGGGAACTACATAATCGAATCAAAATCATTCCCGTCAGGCGTCGAATCACAGGGATATCTCAAAGGTTTGTTCGCCTGACTTTCAATCGGATCCTTCTCCGTTGACGAGTCCTCTGACGTATACGAACAGTTTCTTCGCGTAGACGA
>CAZXIY010000008.1:0-14901 GCA_964640935.1 uncultured Methanomassiliicoccales archaeon | reverse complement strand
CCTTCTCCGTTGACGAGTCCTCTGACGTATACGAACAGTTTCTTCGCGTAGACGAAGATGAACGGTACGGCCATGACGGCGACGAGCATCATTACGACCGCCGTGAAAGGCATACCCGTAAGGCTGCCGTTCAGCCATGCTTCGGCGCTGATGTAGTCGGTCAGGAAATGCATGGCTATTGTGGCGTACAATCCGTACTTCACGAAAAGATACGATGTGATGAGACCGAACAGGAAGGTCGTGAAGAACTTCCAGAGTCCCCAGTTCGTAAGATGGCCGGCACCGAACATGAATGCGGAGAAGACCATGAAGATGACTACGAAGTTGTTCATCTTGAATCCGCCGAACAGGTATCTCCACAGCGGCAGTTCGTTCTTCTTCGTTATTGTGTAGACGATCGCCACAGGCACGCCGATGTAGAGGACGCGCGTCACCAGTTCTTCCCAGACCGAAGCGTTGATGAGACCGAACATCTGTTCCCAGATATCGCCTCTTACAGGGGATTCGATATCAATGCCCATTGAGTTCAGGATCACGAAATAGACTACTTCAATGATATACAGGGCGGCGAAAAGAACGGTCATTTCGTACAACGCGGTGTTCTTCAGCGATCCTATGTTCTTGATCCTATCTCCATCCTTGGGTCTGTATGCCCTGTAGAACAGGAACACCAGCGACAACGCGACCGCTATCAGAAGGAGCACATAGTACGATTGCAGAGTCACGCCGCTAATGGTACAGATGCTTATCAATTGTGGAACGATGATGACGAGGTCGGCGGAATATGCGGCCAAGTTGCCGAATATCGTCCCGGAACCGTACAGAGCGACACCGTATTCGAACAGTATCAATCCGGAAAGAAGGATCATTATCACGGATCCGAGAACAAGAAAGTTCTCCGATATCTGATCGTTCGGAGAAATACCCCGTCCCAAAGGGGAACCGCAGTATTCGCAGAAGGAATCGCCGCGGCCGCGACATTCGTCGCACCTGTCGCAGGTCATTCATTTTTCTCCAGGATCTTGACAATGCCATCCACGCGTTCGAGTTCTATGACGGCGATGAGATTCTTGCGGTATTTGGCCGTGTCCCTTATCTGCTCGGCCATGTACTTCTCTCTGTAGGCGCTCATCTTCATGTAGCCTTTGATCTCGTTCATGAGGTCGTCCCACTGCATCACGAACGCTTCCGGGGACGATTTGTCGAACTTCTTCTTCATGGCCTTCTTCATTATCCTTTTCTCTTTCAGGAACTCGACGGTCGTCACCGTCTCGCAGTAGAGTTTGGAAAAGTCCTCGTCGTCCATGTCGAGCGGGATTATCGGAATGCCTTTCTCGGTGCATGTGTCGATGAGATAGGTGAACGAAGGGTCGGGCATGTCGATTGGACCGTAATCTTTGAGAAGATAGCTGTAGACGCTGTCGAGGTCGCTCGGATCGTACTCTCCAAGCTCCTTTCTCCTCCTCGTGGATTCGACATCCTCTATGCCGAGTGCGACTGCCGCCGCCTCGTAATCCTTCTTCATCGCCTCCGCGACCTTGTCCTTGTCGGCGATGAGCCCTTTCACTATCGGAACTATGTCCACGTTACAGTCGTTGATTTTCAGCGATATCATTGCTTTCCGCCTCTGGACATCACTACGTCGGTAAGTTCGTTCTTGTCATCCATATCGTCCAATTCGTCCTTGGTCACGATCGCGGTGGATTCCACGTTCTCCATCCCGCGTTTCCTTTCTACGATGACAACAGAATGCTTCCCGGCTATCCTTGAGATGTCCGAGGCTATCATGGCCTTCTGTATCAACTTTTCCTGGTCGCTGTCCAATCCGGTCAGTATAACGACATCGTTGCTCTTGGTGAGGGCCTCGAACGGGCTCCTTGCTACCGGAGTGACCGAGAATCCTATGTCCAGCAGATGGTTGAATACAGTGGAGTCCGTTCTCTTGTTCCCAGAGTACTCATGTTCCTCGAACTTGTTCTCCTTCTTGTAATCGAACGGATTGATCGGTTCTATGATCGGTATGTTCAGGAATTCCTCGAGTCTGAGAGCGGCGTCTATCATCGCGCCCATTCCGGACTCGTACATCTGTATCGTACGTCTCGATACTCCCGCGACCTCTGCCAGAGTTCCGAGACTGATACTCTTCTTCTCCCTGATCTCCTTTATCGCCTCGTTGTCCAGTCTGACATACAGTCCGCCCGGAGCGGCGAAGATGAACGGCGGCGTCTCTTCGAGGACGTGGTCGGCCAAGGTTTCATTGGAGATGATCGGTATGTTGAATCTGGAGTATATGATACCGGGTTCCAGCGGGCCGGAACTCGATCTTTCGCCGATGAGTATGGGGCACGCTTTGAGCGTTTCCGCAAGAACTTTGATCTCCTCTGCATTCTCCCTGGAGAAAGCATCGACGTTGCTGAGTATCTTGATGATCAGAAGGGTGTCTCTCTTCCTTCCGACAACGTCAAAGCATACGCTGCGCAGTGACATCAGCGGGGATATGTCGAAACCAGCCTTCGCCAGTATGGCTCTGGTGGTGTTGATGAGATCGTCCCTTCCCATAAACGAGTATAGTGATTGTACTTCTATAAAGGTATTTTTGAATGACCCATCATTTTTCGAACGGATTCCGAGCCAATTTGCAGGTATGGATGATACGCGGCTTGGAAGACGGGATCTGCAATGATGCGGTCAGACGCATTTTCATAACAAGCGGAATGTCCGGGGCCGCACACGCTGATAAAAAATACAAGATCTGTGTCAGATCGGGGCGGGCAAGCCCGCCCCTCAGAACGGAGGAAAATACCATCTGACACTTCGCGATCAGTCGATCGCGATCTTCTTGCCGCGAGGTTTGGCCTCCAGAGAGGTCATGGTGACCTCCAGGATGCCGTTGTTGTACCTTGCGACGGCGCTGTTCGGGTCGACATCGTTCGGCAGAGCGAGGGTCTTCTCGAATTTCCTGGTCGTCGTATCGACGGAGACCTTTAGGGAATCTTTCGTTCCCTCCAGGCCGATGTCCTCTTTCTCGACACCCGGAAGTTCGACTACGACGCGTACCTTGCCGTCGTCGGATGATGAGACATCCGTCAACGGTTCGCGTACGCCCTCGCCCAGCGAATGCTGATCCTCGATGGCGTTGCCGTACTCGTGCACATGAGGCACGCCGTCCGGTCCGCGGACCATCGTGTAGCCGTATGTCTTGACGTCGCAGTCCGTCAAGTTCGAGAAGAGTTGCTCGAATCTCTGGTTGATCGCTTCGAAACCTCCGAAGAGGTCATCGAACATATCGTCTGAATCTGTTGTCATATCACTCACCTCATTCAGCTTTCGTACTGCTTCAGTTTCTCCCTCGCCTTCGGCCCCATCTTGTCAAGGGCGGCGAGGAAGTTGTCCATCTTCACCTTGCATTTGTCAAGATCCTTGTCTGCCGGTACTTTGCCCGACTTGACGAGTTCCCTGACCGCTCCCATCACGGCCTCGTTGCATATCGCAGCGATGTCCGCTCCGGTGCATCCTTCCGTCTTGTCGGCAAGGACGTCAAGGTCAACATCCTTGTCCAACGGTTTGCTTTTGGTCTGTATCTGGAATATCTTCTTCCTGGATTCCTTGTCCG
Organism: uncultured Methanomassiliicoccales archaeon; assembly: GCA_964640935.1. Lineage (GTDB taxonomy): Archaea > Thermoplasmatota > Thermoplasmata > Methanomassiliicoccales > Methanomethylophilaceae > CAZXIY01. The sequence goes on along the minus strand of CAZXIY010000008.1, from coordinate 11,288 downwards.
GCGGCCCGATGTAGATCGCCTTATCGAATCTGCCGGGTCTGAGCAGAGCGGGATCGATTATGTCCGGACGGTTGGTCGCCGCTATGACGACCACATCGTTCAGGGCCTCGAGCCCGTCCATCTCCGTCAGCATCTGCGAGATCACCCTTTCGGTGGCGTTGTTGTCGCTGCCGGTGCCTCTCTGAGGCGTTATAGAGTCGATCTCGTCCATGAAGATCACACAGGGAGATGCCTGCCTGGCCTTCCTGAACGTCTCTCTCACCGCTTTCTCGGATTCTCCGACCCATTTGTTGAGGAACTCCGGTCCTTTGACGGATATGAAGTTCGCTTCGGATTCGGTGGCCACAGCTTTCGCGAGCATGGTCTTTCCTGTGCCGGGCGGTCCGTAGAGCAGTATGCCCTTCGGTGGCCTGGCGTTCATGTGATCGAACACCTTCGCGTATTTCAGCGGCCATTCCACGGCCTCTCTGAGTTCCTGCTTCGCCTGCTCGAGAGCTCCGATATCGTCCCATTTAATGTTCGGCTTCTCGATCAGGACCTCCCTCAGCGTGGAGGGCTGCATATCCTTCAGAGCGTTGCGGAAATCGGCTTTGGTGACCTGTATCCTGTTGAGGACATCCACCGGGATCTCCTCGGCCTCGAGGTTGACGTCAGGCAGCACCCTGCGGAGGGCGGCCATCGCGGCCTCTTTGGCGAGAGCGGCGAGATCTGCACCTGCGTAACCGTGAGTCAGGTCCGCGAGTCTTTCCAGATCAACGTCCTCCGCGAGAGGCATGCCCCTTGTGTGGATCTGCAGGATCTCGAGACGTCCGTTCCTGTCCGGTATGCGTATCTCGATCTCACGGTCGAACCTTCCCGGTCTCCTGAGAGCCTCATCGATGGAGTTCGGCCTGTTGGTCGCGCCGATGACGACGACCTTTCCGCGGGATTTGAGTCCGTCCATCAGAGCGAGGAGCTGAGCGACTATGCGTCTCTCCTCTTCGCCGGATACCTCGTCGCGCTTCGGAGCGATCGAGTCTATCTCATCTATGAAGATGATGCTCGGAGCGTTCTCCTCGGCTTCTTTGAAGATCTCTCTGAGCTTTCCTTCGGATTCTCCGTAGAACTTGCTCATGATCTCGGGTCCGCCGATGTATGTGAAGTTGCTGCTGGTCTCTCCCGCGACTGCTTTAGCGAGCATGGTCTTACCCGTGCCCGGCGGTCCGTGGAGGAGCACCCCTTTGGGAGCTTCGACGCCCAGCCTCTTGAAGAGTTCCGGGTGCCTGAGAGGCAGTTCGACCATCTCCCTGATCTTCTTCACCTCGTCCCCGAGTCCGCCGATATCATCGTACGAGACCTTCGGGATGTCGCCGGTGCTGCTGGCCGGCTTCTCGGTGACCTTGACCTCGGTCTTAGAGGTCATCATCACCGCGTCCGCCGACGGGGCGAACGATGTGATCACGAGCTCGATCTTGTTGCCCATGACGCTGAGCGTGATGGTATCGCCTTTCGCGAATGCGCGTCCTTCCATGACCTCCCTGAGATAGTCCTCCCCGCCCTGCAGCCTCAGCTGCTCGGTAGGCGAGAATGTGATCTTCTCCGCATCCTTCGCGACCACCTTCTTTATGTCCACGCGTTCATCGATACCGGTGCCCGCGTTGCGCCTGGTGGAACCGTCGATCCTTATGACGCCTCTGTTGGCATCCTCCGGTCCTCCCCTGAGGACCTTCGCGACGGTCTTCTTCGTTCCGTCGATCTGCACTATGTCGCCGACCTTCAGACCGAGTATGTCCATTAGCTCGGGATCGATCCTGGCGACCCCTCTCCCCGCCTCGCTCGGTTTGAGCTCGGCGACCTTCAACGCTTTATCATTGCTGCTCATTGTCATTACCTCCCTTCTTTTTGATCGTATATTCGATATCTCCGACCATGTTCTCTACGATATCCTTGCGGATGCCCAGGTCGGACGACAGCTGATCTATTGACCTGTCAGGTTCGTTCAGGATCTCGTACATCAGGCTCTTGTGAGCGTATCCGCACGAGGAATCGTTCAACTGACCGATTGCCGAGGCCATCAGCGTCTCCCTCTCCCTGATATATCTCGAACGTTCCCTGTTCAGTTCGTCGATCTTCTTGTCTATCTCCGATATCCTCTCTCTTCTTTTCTTGAGGCCTTCCATCTGGACCTCGTGATCTTCTTTGTATTCCTCGTCGTTCGGCTCCATGATCCTCGCGGAGAACATTCCGTTGCGCATGTCTATCACGAGGGTGAATTCCGAACTTGGCTCGTAGAAGGTCCTCATCGGCCCTATCGAGCTGCTCTCCTGGTAGCTGTCGACCATCCCGTTCTTCTCCAGTATGCTGAGATTCTTCATCACGGCCTGCTGACTGATGCCGAGTTCCTTCGAAAGCTGCAGAGGGTAGTGTGGCTCTTTTACAAGAGACTCCAGTATCTTGCGTCTCGTCGGGTTCTCTACCATCGAGAGCAGAATGTCGATATCATCCATGTTATCACTTGGTTGTTAACTCAAAGTTAACTACCATGTATTAGTCAACGCTTCTATTTAATAGTTTGTATAAAAGCTACTTATGGCGATGAAAAACGGTCGCAGACGATAGGTTTTAGGCCGATCCTGAGTAATTCGGCCGTATCGGAGCGATACTCAGACGACTTTCACGCAGAGAGGGACCTGGCGGCATGCGGCCGAAACGTAAGCTACACGCAGATTCTCGCCCAATCCCTCGAAGGCCTTCTGCCATCCGTCCATCGGTATGTCGCCGCGTACGATGAAGTACACGATCCCGGGGGAGGCGAGCTCTTTCCTCGCGAATTCCCTCAGCTCTTTACTGAAGCACAGGTCGTGGTCGGCCATGAGTTCGCGGTCGAGGATTATTATCCTGTAGTCGGGGTGCTGTTTCACGATCTCGTCCTTCACGACATCCAACAGCGTATCGATGCCTTCGGCTCTCAGACCCGCAATGGATCTTACGGAATCATCGGCGACGAACTTCTCTACATGCAATCTCGGATCGCTTTCGTTTGGACAGGCTGAGACCATGAGAATATAATGTGATGTAATAGGTAATTATACTTGTCTTTTCAAAATAATTCATTATTTTAGAACAAACTATAATATTGAATCAAATCATTATCCGTTACGTGGCCAAGATAAGTAGCGTTCCTGTGATGGAATCGACGGATCAGAAGATGATCAGATTGCTGGATACAGCCGTCGATAACAAGATAAAGCTAGGGAAGAAGAATCCCGTAAGAGCGATTGTCATCGACTTGGCCATATTGATCGTCGGCGTGATACTGACCATCGCGGTATGGTGGATCGTCGGAACGGTCTACAATTCATTTTTCGCAGATTCTATGAAGTTCCCTATGCCCGCAGACGTTTTCGGAAGGCTGTGGGAATACCTGTGCGGACGCACAATATTCAGTTTCACAATATGGGACCATGTCGGGGCCAGCCTGAAGAGGTGGATCATCGGTTTCGGAATAGCCGCCGTGATAGGTCTCATCGTGGGCTTTGTAATATCGTTCAATGACAAACTGTACAGGATCATTATGGTCCCGGTGAACATACTTCAGATGATACCCGGTCTCGCATGGCTGCCCGTCGTCATGATCCTCTTCGGATTCGGCGACCAGTCCGCGATATTCATTGTCGGGATAGTGGTCATAGCCCCGGTCGTGATAAACGTCACGAACGGACTGCACAACGTCCCTAAGGTGAACACCAGGGTTGCCAAGATGTCCGGGCTGTCATGGTGGGATACGTTCATCGAGGTCCTGATCCCATTCTCGGCGTTGGATATCCTGACCGGTCTTCGCGTCGGTCTCGGCAGTTCCTGGCGTATGATAATCGCGGCCGAGATGGTCGTCGGAGTGATGGAAGGTATAGGTTTCGTGATCAAGAACACCTCTGACAACCTCGACTACATAGGATCATTCGCCGCGATAATCGTGATCTGCGTCATCGGTCTTGTAATTGACAAGATCATCTTCGAATCCCTAGAGAGACGTGTGCGCAAGAGCACGGGCGTGGGGGCGATTGAATGACCTCCGAACCGGTGATAGACGTCAGAGGAGTATGGAAAGCGTATGCCGATCCGGACGGAGAGGAAGCTACTCTGATACTGAGGGACATGAACCTCTCGGTATGCGAGAACGAGTTCCTCTGCATCGTCGGTCCTTCGGGATGCGGCAAGACCACGCTCCTGAACCTTATAGCCGGATTTGAGAGGCCGCAGCGCGGAACGATATCGTACCGCGGTTCGCCGATCAAGGGCCCCTCGTCTGAAAGATCCGTTATATTCCAAGAATACAGCCTGCTTCCGTGGATGAACGTTCAGAAGAACGTCGCCTTCTCTATTGACAGGAAGACCCACAGCGACAAAGAGAGGATGGATATCGCCATGGAGTACCTCGGGCGTGTCGGTCTCGAGGATTATTACGATAAAAGACCCGGGGACCTCTCCGGGGGTATGAAGCAGCGCGTGGCAATAGCGAGGACCCTCGCCATGCGTCCGGATGTTATGCTTATGGACGAGCCGTTCTCTGCTCTCGACGAGCAGACAAGAAGCTATCTCGACGGCGAGATAAAGGATATCTGGCACAAAGAGAAGAAGACGGTCGTTTTCGTCACGCACAGTATAGACGAGGCCTTGCTTCTCGGTACCAGGATAGTGATGCTGTCGAACGACGCCGGTAAGATAACCGGCGAATGGACGGTCCCGGACGACGGGCTGTTGAAGGACAAGGAGCGCTACGGCAGACTGAGGAACGAGATATCGAACCGTCTTCAGCGCTGCAAGTGCGCCGACAACAGACCCAATATAATCAAAATAGAGTGAGAAAATGGATAAGAACAAGAAGATCGCCGCGGTGATCGTGGTGCTGATAATCGCTGTCGCCGCGATCGGCGTAGCGGTATATGCCAACAACAATTCGAACAACGATAAAGTGTACAAGATAGCGGTCGTGAAGCACAACTTCGAACCGCTGTACATCGCAGACGAAAAAGGATATTTCAGCGATGCGGGTGTGAAGGTCGAGTTGGTCAGCGTCTCGTCCGGCAACGATTCGGCGACTGCTCTCGCGACCGGAAAGGTGGATCTTGCTGGATTCGGATCCGATCCATTTCTCAAATTAATCGATGAATACGGCGACAAATACAACTATGTGGGAAGATGGATGCTCGACGACGGGTTGAAAGGGGCCGCGGCATCCGACACGACGTACGCATTCGACGGGACAAGCCTTATCGGAGCCAAGATAGGCGTGAACACTGCTGTGTCGTACTATTCTCTTCTTTTGAAGTATCTGGCTCAGACCGGGCAGGAATATGTTTTACAGACAAGTATTGGTTCTTACGATATCAATAAGGTAAACGTATACAATTATTCTAGCGGGGCCAGAATGGCCGATGCTCTTAGGACGGGTATTGTAGATATAATAATTGCTGGTTCCAGTAACATCGATGTTGTTGAGACCGATAATAAGAAATATGGATATGTCGAAGCAACGGAAACATACAGGTCGCTTATGTCCGTCGGGCTCTTCAGCAGCACATCGACGGTCGATGCCCATTCTTCTGATATAGCCAAGATACTCTCGGCCATTGACAAGGCCTGTAAATATATGGAGAACAGCGAAACGAAAGACGATGCCGTAACCATTTGTATGAACAAACTCGGTATCGAGAACCGTGACGTCATGACGAAATATATCAATCTGGCTCAGTGGGAAGTAGGTCTTACGAATGACGATTCAGATTCGATTGAAAGTTCGTTCGAGTACATTGTCAAAGCTAATCCTGGTAAGTACACCGGGACGCTGAAAGGCCTCACGACCGTCGACATAACGGATTATTTCGATTATCGCTGCCTTCCTGTGGCATGAGTCCTGCAAACCGGGGGATATCCCCCCATTATTTTTTTCAGGATTCGGATCTCTGTAGCAACCGATAAATACGGACGTTCGGTAAACGTCCATATATGTCCGGAGAGCTGCTCGACGATTCCGTCATCATCAAGGATCAGAAGGAAGGAAGCCAATTCTATAACAAAGGCAACTACGGATATCCGATGAGCGGCGGCGGCCTGGAGCTGGATCTCATGGAGGCCACCTATCTTGTCGAAGGCGGCAGGTTGGAGGTCATCTACCAGAACGAGCAGGAGGGATTCGAGGATCTTTTCGAATACTCTTCGTCCATGGTGCAGGACTTCGATATCATCTATGCCGTATACCGCGACCTCAGATCCAGAGGATTCGTCGTGAAGGCAGAGAGCGGCACGTTCGATCTGTCCGTATTCCCGAGAGGCATGGTCATGAGCAATTCCCGCCCGGTCTACATGGTCAGGGCAGTGTCCGAACGTACGGCGTTCGATATTACGACATTCACCGGCGAGGTCAGCGAGACCGAATCCAGGAACAAGAAGCTCCTCTACGGCGTCGTCGACGAGGAAGGGGATGTGACATACTACATTATGTCCCGTCGCGACCCAAGAGGTAAGGCGGCTGAGAAAAGGGAGAACGCGGTCGTCTCCGGACGTCTGATACGCGATCGTGTGTTCATCTTTGATCCTACCGACGCGGATATCGTCAAGAACAGCGGTTTCTATGGAAAGACGATAAACAATGTTCTTCAATTGTCGATGATCGAGAGCTGCCATCTGGTGGGCTCCGGAAGACTGTCGGTGATCTCTTCGGTCACAGGCAAGAGGATGTCCCTGGCGGAGCTTATGGCGGCCGGAGAGAGCAGTCAGGACGAGTTCGATCTCAGGCTGAAGGCGTTCGCCGATGCCAGGGGAAGAGGGCTGGTCGTCAAGACCGGTTTCAAGTACGGGACGCACTTCAGAGCCTACGAGGGTTCTCCGGACGACTGCCACGCGAGATTCCTCATACATGCCGTAGATGCGGCGAACAAGACCATGTGGCCGGAGATATCCAGGGCCGTAAGGCTTTCCGGCGGCGTGAAGAAGGAATTCCTTTTCTGCAGGGTAGGCGACGGCGTCGAATACCTTGAGTTCAAATGGTTCAGACCGTGAAAAAGAAATGGCGGGGATGCACCCCGCCGAAGTTTCAGAGCTGTATCTCGATGCCCAGCTTCTCTGTGAGTTCTTTGTAACGGTTCCTTATCGTTACTTCGGTGACTCCCGCGACATCTGCGACCTCTCTCTGCGTCCTGCGCTCGTTGCACAGGATGGACGAGATGTAAATCGCTGCCGCGGCAACGCCGGTCGGGCCGCGTCCGGATGTGAGCTCCTTCTCGGAGGCATCCTTGAGTATCTCTGCGGCCTTGCTTTGGACCTCTCCGCTGAGCTTGAGCTCGGAGCAGAACCTCTGAACGTAGTCCTGAGGCTTCGTCGGCATGAGCTTGAGCTTCAGCTCACGCGTCATGAAACGGTATGTGCGTCCGATCTCTTTCCTGCCTACACGGCTTGAACTTGCGACCTCGTCGAGCGTCCTAGGGACACCGCACTGTCTGCACGCAGCGTACAGCGACGCGGCGACGACGCCCTCGATGGATCTTCCCCTGATGAGGTTCTTGTTGACGGCCTTCCTGTAGATCATAGCCGCCGTCTCCCTGACGTTCCTCGGGAGACCCATTGCGGAAGCCATTCTGTCAAGTTCGGATAACGCGAATGCAAGGTTCCTCTCTGTGGCGTTGGACACACGGATCCTTCTCTGCCACTTCCTGAGCCTGTAAAGCTGGGCCCTGTTCCTGGTGGGGATGCTCTTTCCGTAACTGTCCTTGTTCTTCCAAGAGATCTCTGTAGACAGTCCTTTGTCGTGTATGGTGTAGGTCATCGGAGCGCCTGTACGGGCCCTCTTCTCTCCCTGTTCCACATCGAATGCCCTCCACTCGGGCCCCTGATCGATAAATTGATCGTCCAGAACGAGTCCGCAGTCTTCGCAAAGAAGTTCGCCTCTCTCGTAGTCGCGCACGAGGTGCTTGCTGCCGCATTCCGGACACTTCTCGATTTCTTCAGTGCCTTCTCTTATCTTTGCCATATTTGGCCTCTCCCCTGTAGTATATCTTCTTTCCCAGAATATCGGCGAGTATCGACTTGTCGATAGGCACGACCGTCACGTACGGGCCGTCCACGGGACCGAAGATCCTCTTCACCGAACCGATCTTAGTGCCTTTGGAATCGAATACTGGATCGTTTGCCTCCGGAGCGGCAGTTGCCTTGACCACAAACCGTCCGTCGCCGGATACAGTTTCGACAAAACCCAAGCAATCCATATCATCACAATTCCAAATTTAGAAGAAATCGGTTCTAACGAAATGGGTAGAGGTGGACTTCATATATAAAACATTGGGACAAATTTATATTCTTTCGCTTGAAAGTATTTTATCCTATTCGACCAGGTCACAGTAAAAATTTGCATATTATCATATTTAATCATTCTTGACGATGGCCAGCAGTCCAGCATAATCGTACAAATGGATGGATTATATCACCATGAGGTTTTTGTGTCCAAGGATTTAGCCAGTCGCCGCGGTTGCGACGTATTTATATGCTTTGAATCAGTCAGTCGTTCGATGCCTAAGATTCTGATCGTCATGGGGAGCAAGAGCGATCTTCCGATCGCTGAGAAATCCACCGAAATTCTGAAGAAATTCGATGTCTCTTACAGCGCGGTAGTAGCGTCCGCCCACAGAACGCCCAAGTTGGTCGAAGATTCCGTGAAGAAATCGGATGCCGATATCTTCATCACGATCGCCGGACTTTCCGCCGCCCTTCCGGGTGTGGTCGCATCGTTCACGACAAAGCCGGTGATAGGCGTTCCGGTGAGCGGCAAGGTGAATCTGGACTCTATCCTCTCGATCGTTCAGATGCCGCCGGGTATACCGGTAGCGACGGTCGGCCTGGACAGGGGCGACAATGCTGCGATATTGGCGTTGGAGATCCTCGGGATCTCCGATCGTGCCATCGCGAAGAAACTGGATGATTACAGAGGGGAGATGGCGGCCAAGGTCGCAAGGGATTCAGAAGAGGTGCAGGCTGATGTTTAAAGCAGACAAATTCGTTGATGAGCAGGTCAAAGCGGTTTCCGATGCGATCAAGGGAAAAGCGATAATCGCATGTTCCGGTGGAGTGGACAGCATGGTCGCGGCGACCATAGCCAGCAAAGCGATAGGCGACAGACTTCTGGCGGTGTATGTTGACACAGGGCTCATGAGGAAAGGAGAGACCGACGAGGTCCGCAAGATGCTTGACGACATGGGCATCAACTACAGGATAGTGGATGCGGGGGAGGAATATTTCGCCGCATTGAAAGGGGTCGAGGATCCCGAGAAGAAGAGGAAGATCATAGGCGAGAAATTCATCAGGATCTTCGAGAAAGAGGCAAAAGGATTCCAGGCGACGTATCTGGTGCAGGGCACTATCGCCCCGGACTGGATAGAATCCGGCGACGGTGTCCGCGATACGATAAAGTCGCATCACAACGTCGGCGGTCTTCCCAAGGACATGAATATGACGCTCTGCGAGCCTCTCCGTGATCTCTACAAGGACGAGGTCAGACAGGTCGCGAGACTGCTTGGAGTGGAAGCATCCGAAAGACAGCCCTTCCCAGGCCCGGCACTTGCCGTCAGATGTCTGGGCGAGGTCACTAAAGAGAAGATCGAGATCGTCCGCGAAGCATGTTTCATCGTGGAGGATGAGATTAAGAAAGCCGTAGCGAACGGAAAGATGGAGATGCCGTGGCAATACTTCGCCGTTCTGCTCCCATCCAAATCCGTGGGTGTCCAGGGCGACAGAAGGGCGTACGGAAGGACCATTGCGATCCGTTCGGTGGCATCCGTCGATGCTATGACAGCGACATACTCCAGGATACCGCTCGACGTTCTCGACGTCATATCCACGCGCATCACCAATACCATGAAGGACCAGGTGAACCGCGTTGTTTACGACATAACGAACAAGCCCCCGGCGACAATCGAATGGGAGTGAAGATACGACACAGGTCGGCCGCTTTGTCGGCCGACCGCATCGTTCTTCGAAAGGAATCGACGTGCCGATCGTCGGCAATATGCGATCGGTCTCGGACTGGCACATAAATCCGTCCGTCCTCAGTACGCGTTATGTTTATATCGGGATTTTTTTATTAGTGTCCCATGAAGATTTATGTCGTCGACAACGGCGGTCAGTGGACGCATCGCGAATGGAGGGTTCTGAAATACCTCGATATCGATACAAAGATCGTTCCTAACACGACCCCCTTTGACGAGATCAAGGATGTCGACGGGCTGGTCCTTTCCGGAGGTTCTCCCAGTGTGGCATCGGACAAAGATGCCATGGGCAACAACGGCGAATATCTGGACAAAGCCGATTTTCCGATCCTGGGAATATGCGCCGGTATGCAGTTCACATGCGAATACTTCGGCGGCAAGCTAGGACCGGCCGCAAATCCGGAGTTCAGCCATGTCGACCTGAAGATAGACGATCATGACGACATCTTCCGTAACATACCGTCGGAAATAACGGCGTGGGCATCTCATAACGACGAGGTGAAGGTCGTTCCGGACGGTTTCAAGATCACCGCCCATTCGCCCACATGCCCCGTCGAAGCGGTACGCTGTCTGAAAAGGCCGATCTATGCAGTCCAATTCCATCCGGAAGTGGAGAATACTCAATACGGTCCGGAGATGTTCCAGAACTTTATTGATATTGTAAAAGAATGGAAGAATTGAAGGGCCCTAAAGGACCTTCATTCTTCAGTTAAGCGATTTTAACATTATCTCCAAATCGGAGAGAATCTGCATTATCGCGCTCCAAGACTCCATCGGAATGTTGGGGTCGTTAGAGAGATCCGCGAGGATGTTAATCGCATTCGATACACGGAGATCGAGTGCTTTGCTTCCGTCAAGCAGAAGCGAGACAGCATCTGTGGCGCCTTTCCTGATGTTCCTCGGTACGCCGTTGTCATTTGCGAGGCGCCCCTCGAGTTCGTTTGCAATCTGTCTCAGTTTCGCGTCTTGTGCTGCCATTTTAACACGCCTCTTACATTGATTCCATCGATTCGAATTCTTCCTGGAGGTCGGCAACGAACTGCTCGATTATGTCCTCGTAAGAACGGGACCTGTATTCCCTGTTTCCGCCGAGGTCGCTTTGGATCTTAGCGACGAAATCGTTGTTTTCCTTCGTGATTTCGATACTACACAGAACTTCTTCCATACAATCACCTGTGTGGGGTTAGAGGTCGAATAGGCGACCGATATATAAGTCTGTTCCATGTGCGAGAGATTGCATCGCCGGCAAATTTCGGACTTGAGGGCATATGTCAC
>CAZXIY010000007.1:0-29821 GCA_964640935.1 uncultured Methanomassiliicoccales archaeon | reverse complement strand
TGAAAACATACCATGCTGTAGGACCAAGTTTTGTTTCTTTTATCACATTAGAAGCAAATTCTTTGTAATTGGCCATAGACTTCATCACATCATTGCCTGCATCCTTTGACAGTTTCAGACTTCCGTTCATTATGTGACGAAATATCCCTGGTTCAGGTGCGTTTATGGGAGTGAAAATCGCCACAGATTTCGGATCGCTTACTAATGACAGACTGATCATGTAGTTATACTGCATTTTCAGAGCCATATTGAAGATCTCTGTTACGATGTCTTTGCAATAATCTCCCTGAAAAAGATAATCAAAGAACGGGTAGCCTTCATATGCTGTACTGATCGTATAGGAGAATGTCGGGATATCTTTCTTACTCATACGATACAGATGAGAGCTCTTTAGCGTCTAGAGAACAGAGTATCGGATACCCAAATCTTTAATTACAATCAATCAATCACGACATCTAACTGGGCAGGTAGATCAGTTGGAAGATCGCTACATTGGCATTGTAGAGGTCGCGAGTTCGAATCTCGCCCTGTCCACTCCTTGTTATCAGCCAGAGATTGAAAGGCGGATGATTTTCCATCTCACCACACATTCCTGGCACATTCCATGGCCTTTGTAAGTCTCTTTCTGCTGTAGAACTCCTCTGTCGTCTTCGTAGAGGCGTGACCCATCAGAACGCTGGTGGACTCGATGTCGAGTCCGGCATCCATATATCTTTGGCCGAACGTCCTGCGGCACATCCTCAGATCGAATCTTATGTCGAGATCCTTCTCCACTTCGTCCTTTATCTGCCTTATCCCGTTGCCGGAAAGGAACCTATCCGAGGAGCTTTTGGAAGGGAAAAGCGCTTGTGAATTCGCAGAATTGTCCAACAGCCACTTCTTCCTTGCCAAAAGGTACGTCAGGACGATACTGCGTATCTCCGGATGGATGGGAACGGTCCTCGGCTGCCCGTAGGTATCCTCGCCTTTGACGTGAATTATGTCCAGCGTCCAAGCGTTCGTATCGAGGTCTCCGACCTCGGCGAAACGGATCTCTTTGTTCCTCGTTCCCGTACGAAGGCAGAGAAGGACCAACGCATATGCACGCACGAGCGTGAAATCCGTCGGTTCTATCGTTGCCGAACGTTCGAGTATCCGGTCGTACACATCGTCGTCCATCGATTCCTTTCTCCTGTTCCCTCTGTACACGGGCTTGAGGCCCGGGTACCTCGCAAGACAGATCTCCGCTGCAGGATTCTCGGTGAATGCCAAGAGCTTCTTCAGAGCATTCAATTCATGGATCATGTCTGCGGGACTGATCGTTCTCTTGCGGAATATCAGGAATTCCCTGACATCTTCGGGAGTCATGTTCTTCGGCGACATTGTAGAGATCTTCTTCTGTTTTCTCAGTTCTATGATGCATCTTTCCATCCTTCTGTATCTGCGTTCCCTGTTCTTCCAGGTCTCGTCGGCATAAATGCCGAGAACTTTACTGAGGTATTCAGCTGCGTAGTATCCGAACGGATATCTTGTCAATTCTATTCTTCCCCCTTTTCCCTTTAGCACTTATTATCAAATCTTGGTATTATTGCCCCCACGCCTTCATCTGACTATTACTGGAGCATTTGTCAACATTTAATCAATATTCAGAACGATTTGTTTCCTGTCTTTTTTTATATACTTCACAAATCCGAAATCAATATAATGTCAGTCAACGTAACATGATTCGTCCCTCGTTCGCGTACATTTACCCGTCACAGACGCGGTAGCACATTTGAACAGGGACGCTTCTTTGAAGATCTGCATTATGGGAACATTCGACATAGATAAGTGACAGTCTTCCCGGAGCGTTCTATGTTCAACAGCATGCGTCTGCTGGATACAGTAACCGATACGTGGGGCAAGGAGTTCTTTATCGCGGTTAGATGACACCGACCTATTCGTGCGAATATGCCCTACTTTAGGTCGCTCGTCCTCATGGTCATAGTTCACTGCATTCTAGTTGCATTTGCAATCATGGGGAAATACAGCGACAAGATCATTGTCGACAGCGATGATGAATCGATCTCTTACCAGTTTCACATCATCATTCTTCGCGGAGCTAGTCGTTGCGGCCATCGCTACCGTATGTCATTCGAAAAAGGAGGAGGCCGAGCGACTCAGCGTTCGGTTTCTTCTCTGACGACCTTCAGAAGATAATCAAGATTCTCCCTGTTATTGGCGGCAACGACCGGACCCTGGCGGTCGAATGTCATCTTGCCGTCGATCCTGGAGAAGACACCTCCTGCTTCGCTGACGCAGATGAGCGCGGCAGCGTAATCCCACGGGCTCAGGTTGATCTCGAAATACAGGTCGACGGAGCCGTTGGCGAGGAGGCACAGTTCGTACGCCGCAGTGCCGATACGTCTTATGTCCTCGCATATCGGGTGCATGCGTTCGGAGATCCTGAAGCAAGCCGGGGCCAGTTCCTTGTGGTATGTGCACCATGCCGTACACAGGATCGAGTTGGCCACCGGACGTTTCGATACGTGCATGGGGATGCCGTTGAACGTTGAACCTTTCCCTACTTCTCCTTTGAACAGGGCATCGGTGAACGGATCGTATACGACGCCGATACGCGGCTTCCCGTCCTCAAAAAGAGCTATGGAGACGCAGCACATCGGTATACCTCTCGAGAAATTAGTCGTCCCGTCTATCGGATCGACGATCCATGCGGGACCGTGCTCGGGCAGTGCGTTCTCATCGCCCTCTTCGCCGATGAACACAGAACCGGGGATGAGATCCGTCAGACGTCCTTTCAGGAATCTTTCTATCTCGACATCAGCGGATGTCACGATATTGTCCTTTGTCCCTTTGACGGACATCTTTACGCCACGGGCATTCTCCATCATGGATCCGGCCTCTTTGGCTATCTTAGAGATATTATCTATCAATGAATCTGTCATGTGATCGCTTCGGTGTATCGTTTCATATTTTGGACGGTCATTTGACCCTCTTGTATTCGGGGCAAACATACCTTCCGTTCTTGTCGGCCTTTCCTTTGATATCTATCGCCTTGGCCGGGCATCTGTGGACGCAGGCATAACAACTCATGCAGTTATTGCCGAACCTCGGTATTTTGTCGACCATGACAATGTTGTTGACGGGGCACTGTTTTACGCATCTGCCGCAGGACGAGCACCTCCGAGATACGGAGAATCTCTGTTTTTTGGAGAAATGCACGAACATGCTGTTGACGAATCCGGATTTTGCGAAGGCCATAGGGGTCTTGTCGTCCTTGACCAGCATTCCGCCGGATCTTATGACGTCTGCTATCGCTCTCGCCTTAGGAATGGCATCTGATATCGTACGTTCCGATTCTTCCTTTGTCATCAGCTTGTATCCGATGAAATAATTGTCAGGCATCTGGACGCCGCAGAGTCCGCGGAACTCCAATCCTTTCTCGTCGCAGATCCTCTTGCAGTATCTGTCGGAATTTCCGGATTGAGAACCCATGGTTACGACGAAGTACACGGATTTGCTACCGGAGAATCCGGAATCGCGTATCAGCTGTTCTATCCTGCGGGGGATGCGCCATGCGTATATCGGCGACACGATCACGAATGGTCTATCGGATGTGAAATCTCTGTGTCCGCCGTTCTTAAGGATTTCATTCATGGAGATCATTTTGTCATCCAGGGATTCGGCCAGAATATCTGCGATATACTTGCTGTTGCCGCTGCCCGTGAAGTACATGATCATTCTGTGTCACTCATTCCGTGTATTGGTCCCATCGTATTTCCGTTATATGTGGGCATTGTGAAAAAGAAAATGTTCGATGAAATTGTTTACAGATGTGTACCGCCGTTGTCGGCGGTACACATCCATTCATTTGCGTTTCACGTGCACATGCACGCCTGAGCTGCGATCTACGATCACTGCCGTTCCGGCAGGTATATCTTCGTCGGCCTCGGCGCTCCAGGTGTCGCTGCCGATCTTTACCTTGCCCCTCATGTCGGTCGTGTTGATCTTGATAGTGACGATACCTTCCTTGCCTACAAGGGAGTCTGTCACGGTAGTTGACGGGGGTTCGGGCTTTCCGAGATATCTGTACCCAAGCACGGTCACCGCCGTTATTGGGATGGCGATTACGACCGCGACCACAGGAGACATCCATGTGAACAGGAAATCGGGGAACGCGTAGCCTATTATCCCTATGATCAGGAGGACGGTCCCCGGTATTATCAGGTAAACGCCGGGGCTGAACGCTTCTGCGATCATCAGTATGAGCCCTATGACGACCAGTATCAGGGAGATTGTTATCGTGTCGATCATTTGTATCACCGTTGGATCTTCAGGGAGGCCGCCGCCGTGCGGCAGCCTCCGCGGGATCAGATCTGCTTCTTCGAGGACTCCGCTATGGAATTCGATTCGGAGATATCATTCTCGACGGTCTTCTTGAATTCCTCGGTCTCGCGTTTTATGTCCTCCTGCGTAGGTATGGGTCCGAGAAGGTCGTCCGGGTCGCCGATATTCTCCTTTACGTCGCCCATATCAGACACGGCTCTGTCCGGTACTTTCTCGGCAGATCCCATGTAGTCGGATATTCCGTTGACAAGCTTCGTGAACTCCATCGGGAAGAAGATCTTCGATGATGCTCCTTCTCCGACCTTTTGCAGCGTGTTCATTGACAGTACCGAAAGTGCCTTGGAATCCAGCGATGCGGCACCGACAGACGTTATACGGAGCTTCTGGGCCTCACCCTGCGACTCTAATATGGTGGCGAGTCTCTTACCCTCGGCCTCGAGGATCATGGACTGCCTGACACCTTCTGCCTCGAGTATCCTGGACTTCTTCTTTCCCTCAGCTTCGAGGATGGCGGCCCTCTTCATACCGTCCGCCTCGAGTATCGCGGCACGTCTCTTCCTTTCGGCGGAAGTCTGCTCTTCCATTGAGTCCTTGACCTTTGTTGCCGGGTCCACCTCCTTGATCTCGACGGTCTCGACCCTGACACCCCACTTATCAGTATTCTCATCAAGGGTGTCCCTGAGCTGCACGTTGATTTTCTCTCTGCTGGAGAGTATCTCATCGAGCTCCATTTGGCCGATAACAGACCTTAAGGTCGTCTGTGCCAGATTGACGGTGGCGAGGCGGTAGTCGGTGACTTCGAAGAATGCGTTCTTCGGGTCCGTGACCTTGATGTAGATTATGGCATCGACGCCGACAGGCGAGTTATCCTTGGTTATGACCTCCTGTTTCGGGACGTCCATGACCTCCGTACGGAGGTCTATCTTCACGACCTTATTAACCAACGGACATACTATGTTAAGTCCCTGGTTCAGGACCCTGACGAATTTTCCGAGTCTCATGTAGATGGCCTGTTCGTACGGCTGAACGATCTTCACTCCGCTGAACGCGCAGACCAGGATCACAAGTACTGCGAGTACAGTGATCGCAAGAAGGATTTGCTGTTCCATTTTACACCACCATTCTATGGTCTGATACAATACGGTCGCGATATAAAACGTATGGAGTGGCGATGCGATGCGTCCGCGGGTGTATCACGTTTTCGGATGTCAAAGATTTAATCAATAGATGTGCATCACTGGCCGTGAACGCCAAGCCGAAGGACGGGAAGAAGGATGTCAGGCTGACATATTTCCTGGCGATCATGATGATCGTGGTCGGAATACTGAGTATCCAGACAGTCTACGGCACGTCCGACATAGGTTTCTCAGGTGTGATGAAGGCCTTATCCAAGGCCACATTGCTAATCGCCGGTATCTTCATACTTATCGATCCGAACAAAAGCAATATGAGGGCGATAGGTATCTACGCTATCGCGCTCGGTGTCGGCAGGGTGTTCCGTTCATTCCCTCAGTTGACGAGTTCGTCGGATGTGAGTTTCTACATCGGATTGGTCCTGGTCGCTATGGGGGCGAGTTTGGCTTATTGCGGTGTATCGTATCTCCGCGGCGTCTCCAAGAATGCGGAAAGGATGAAACTGATCACGGCAACCCTCGTTCTCGGGTATGTAGTGTATATCATTTATATGGTGCATTGGGGCCAGGACTTTTGGCAGTTCTTCACACAAGAACGCGATATGATGTTGATGTTCATGATGTATACGATCTACATACTCGTTCTTAGCAGCAAAGATGTGTATGATAATATCCCGCTGGTCAGGATGTGTACTGACACTATGAGTACGCGCGACGCGGTGAGTCCCGTCGGGAGTCTGACGATATCGAACGAGGACCTCGACAGGATGGAACACGGTCTGGAGGATGCATCGTCATGGGATCATCCGACGGGCGGTCCTGTAGAATCAGAACTGCATGTTGCCCTGTCGTCTGACAGCGGCAGTTCTTCCATGATAGTCCAGAAATGGAAGGGAAAGGACGGTCTGTATATTACGATGGTCAAAGACCCGGATAACTCATTCATAGGTGTGTTCAGGATGCATATGACAGGAATCATCAGAAACGATACCGGTGTCGAACTGCGCGACGGGAACGGGATGCGTGTAATGCTCAGCGTCAGGGAGGTGACCGAAGATGGACTTGAATAATTTGCCTATCAGGATAGAGTATCTGATTTTCATCTTTATCTCCGTCTCGTCAGGATATTCGCTCACTCTTACGTACGAATTCGGTGTCGTGACAGGCCACGATATCATCAGATACATGCCGTACACCGTCATGCTGTTATCTGCGGTCATCATAGTTCTGTTCTCCCGCAGGAACCTTCAGAGAACAATGGGTATTCTGGCCATGGCGTTCGGTATCTCGAATATTTTCACGAGTATCCCTTCGCTCACATCGACCACCGATACGGTCTTTGCCGTTGGGTTGGTCAATATCGTTGTAGGTCTGATGCTGACATACAACGGCCTGATCTACCTCTTAGGCAGATCCAGGAACATCAATCTGATGTTCTATGCCGCCGTGATAATGTTCGGTCTGGATGTATTGGGATTCATAATGCTGGCACGTATCTTGGAAATAATACTGGTACTCAATATTTACATGATGTACATCCCAGAAATGATCGTCCTGGTACTGTTCATCCTGATGATGAAGTCCAAGGGTGTCAGCGACAAGACGCTGTTGTGGAAGTTCGATGATGCCGTCTACGGTCTCCGCTCCGGACTGCTTATCGATCCAGGTATGACGATGACACGCGCCGATGCGTCCGACTTCAAAGAATCAGTAGAGGCCGGGATCTGCGTCTCCAAAGATATCGTATGTTCGACTGGAAATAAGCTTGTAATTTCGGCAGATCCGATCGTTCAGGGGATGAATGCATCTGTGATCTCAAAAGATGATTCATCGGGGGTCGGAAGATTCTGTTTCAGGATCGGTGAGATAGTGCCCAACGGCGAGATGTCCGTGTGCGATATGGTCAGGATATACGGCGATGACGGTTTGTTCATGCAGATATTGGTCAAAGATCCGCCTCAGAAGAGGCACCCGATCAAACGTATCAAAGAGAAGCTCATGAACAGGCATAGGACAGAGGACATCGATCCCAACGAACCGTGACAATCGATTCGACTATACGCGTCCAGTCATGGACAAATACCACTAACGATATTCGGCGGCATGGTGAATACAGTCTTATCTTCCGGTCAGAACAACGGAAGTATCTCCGCTGTGACTGTCGGAATGATCTTCCTGGGATTGAACATCTCTCTCATGGCCCTCGGATTCATGGGTATCATGACGGGATGGTTTGCATTCGAGACCATAGGGTACGATACAATGGCCTTGATCATGTCAATACCGCTGTTCATATCGGCGGTATTCGCATTCAGGAATGATATGGTCCCCGAATCGATGATATTCATGCTTGTCGCAGTAGCGACATCGGGATTTGCGTTGATGGAGTATCTGTCCGGAAGCATTCCGGCACTTGTGAATGTGGATGTGCTCTTCTCCATCGTATCGGTCATCATCCTTATCATCTCCGTGATAAGCAGGAACGTGCAGGTGGCCGCGGCGTCTATGTCTTTGGCTGTGTACTTCGCCGGTTTCCCGATCGGCGGAGATGTGGGGTCCTGGCTCGTTGTGATATTCGGCTTTCTTACGTTCGTGATATGCACAGCGTGTGCTGTCGTCAATTGGGCTTCTGTTCAGAAATCATGCGGACAATGATGCCGAGTCTGTCCCGGCATCATATGTCCGTTCTATTTTAACGGGTTTGTAAAAGGTTTGTCGCCTTCTCACTCCACTTCCACGTCTTCGAACTGGCTGTTGTACAGTTCGCTGTAGAAGCCGCCTTTTGCCAGCAGTTCATCATGTGTCCCGTGCTCGATTATACTACCGTTCTTCATTACGAGTATGAGATCGGAGTTCTTGATCGTAGAGAGGCGGTGGGCAATGACGAATGACGTGCGTCCTTCAGTGAGCTTGTCCATGGCCTCCTGGATTATCTTCTCTGTTCTGGTATCAACGGAGCTTGTGGCCTCATCGAGTATCAGGAGAGGGGAATCCTCGATCATTGCGCGGGCGATGGTTATCTGCTGCCTCTGACCGGCGGACATCGTGGCCTTGTCGCTGAGAACGGTATCGTATCCGTTGGGAAGCGTCATGACATAGTGATGCAGTCCGACAGATTTGCATGCGTCAACGACCTGTTCATCGGTGATGCCCTTCTCGCAGTAGATGACGTTCTCTTTGATCGTCCCTTCAAAGACCCACGTGTCCTGCAGGACCATGCAGAAAAGGTCGTGCACGTTCTCGCGTGTGAGATCCTTGGTCGAGATACCGTCGATGGTTATGTCCCCGCTGTTCACTTCGTAGAAGCGCATGAGCAGGTTGACCATCGTCGTCTTCCCGGCGCCGGTCGGACCAACGATGGCGACCTTCTGTCCCGGCTCGATCTTGACGGAGAATCCGTGTATGACCTCTTTATCTGGAAGATATCCGAAGTGGACATCCTTGAATTCGACGGCTCCCTTGACGTCAGTGAGTTTCTTGGTCTTCTTGCTCTCATCTTCCAGTTCAGGTTCCTCGAGGAATGCGAACACGCGTTCAGCCGCTGCGGCAACGGACTGCATGGATACGGTGGCCTGAGCGATCTGGGACATCGGCTGGGTGAACAGACGGACATATATCATGAACGCAACGACCACACCGAACGAGATGGATCCGTTGATCGTGAGTATCGAACCGACGATGCACACAGCAACGTAACCGATGTTTCCTACGAAGTTCATCAAGGGCATCATAAGTCCGCCGAGGAACTGAGACTTGAACGCGCTGTCGAAGAGATCGTGGTTTATTTCGTCGAATTCGCGTTTCGCTTTCTCTTCGCCGTTGTATACATTGACGATGTCATGTCCGGAGTACACCTCCTCAACGTGCCCGTTCATCTTCCCGAGATCCTTCTGCTGTTTCGTGAAGTACTTCTGGGACATCTTCATTATTACACCCATAAGGGCGAATCCGAGTACGGATGACAGTATCGCGGTGGCGGCCATGGTCAGGTTCGTGACGATCATCATCACAGCTGAACCGACAAGGAGCGTCAGGGCGGTGGCCATGGTGCTTATACTCTGGTTCATCGACTGTCCTATCGTATCCGCATCGTTGGTGACGCGGCTGAGGACATCCCCGGTGCTGGATCTGTCGAAGTATCTGAGCGGGATCCTGTTTATCTTCTTGGATATGTCAGAACGCAGATTACCTGCTGTCTTCTGGGATACTGTCGCCATTATGTAGTTCTGTATGAACAGAAGGATGGCCCCGGCAGAGTATATCGCAAGAAGGAATATGGCGATCTGCTCTATCTGACCCAGATCCATATTGCCTGTCATTATTCCGGTCGTTATGAGATCGGTTATGTCGCTGATCTTGTTCGGTCCTACAAGGGTGAAGATGGTACCGACGATAGCGAGTATCAGAGCGATGACCACGACTATGCGGTATTTTCTGATGTATGCGAATATCTTCTGCCAGGCATCCTTGAAATTATTGGGTTTCTCTCCGCTCTGGTTGGGTCCGTGTTTGTGATCTCCCGGACTCATCTTCTCAACTCCTCTTCAGTGAGCTGCGAACTCGCGATCTCGCGATATACCGGGCAGTTGTCGAGAAGTTCTCTGTGCGTGCCTATGCCGACCATGTTGCCGTTGTCGAGAACGACTATCTTATCGGCATCCATTATCGTACCGATCCTCTGTGCGACGATCAGGCTGGTGACGTTGCCAGTCTCTTTCTTAAGAGTTTCTCTGAGGACCTTATCAGTCTTGTAGTCCAATGCGGAGAACGAATCGTCGAATATGTAGAATTCAGGTTTTCTGCACACTGCACGAGCTATAGAAAGACGTTGTTTCTGTCCGCCGGAAAGGTTCGTACCTCTCTGTGCTATCACGCCGTCGTAACCGCCGTCGAGATTCTCGACGAAATCCTTTGCCTGGGCTATGGATATGGCCTTCTTGACATCATCTTCAGTGGCATTCTCATTCTCTTTTCCAAATTTGACATTTGAATTCACAGTACCTGCGAACATCACGGCCTTTTGCGAAACATATCCCATCTTGCTGTGCAATGATTCGAGCGTATAATCGCGGATATTCACGCCGTCGATGAGGATCTCGCCGTCCGTGGCATCGTAGAATCTAGGTACCAAGTTGATTAGCGTGCTCTTGCCGCTCCCGGTTGACCCTATGAATGCTATCGTCTCGCCTTTGTGGACATCGAAATTGATGTCCTTCAGAACATAATCGGATGCATTCGGGTATTTGAAGCAGACATTCTTGAAGGAGATCTCCCCTTCCAGGCCTTCTTTTGATTCTGTGATCGTACCGTCGTTTATGCTCGGTTCCGTATCGATGACCTCTTCCACACGCTTGGCGGCGACCATTGCACGCGGAAGTATCATGAATATGACCACGAGCATCACGAACGACATGATGATCTGTATGGCGTACGACGAGAATACGACCATGTCCGAGAACAGGGCATATTGTTGGGCAGGCATTCCCGCGGACGATATGAGATATGCCCCTATCCAGTAGATGAAGAGGGAGAGCATGCTCATTATCGTCGTCAGCGTAGGCATGAGGAGTGCCGTCGCGCGGCTGGTGAAGAGGTTGTTGCTCGTAAGGTCGTCGTTGGCCTTCTCGAATTTTTCCTCTTGGTAATCTTCTGCGTTGTATGCGCGGACGACGCGTATGCCGTTGAGATTCTCCCTCGTGACGCGGTTGAGGCTGTCGGTCATCCACTGTATCTTCTTGAAACGCGGAACGATGAATACCATCATGACGGAGATGACGATCAGTATGGCCACAATAGCAATCGCGGTCGTCGCGGACCATTGCCAGCTTTTTGAGGTGATCTTCATTATGGCCAATATCGCCATCACAGGTGCTCTGATGAGCACGACCATACCCATGGCGACGGCGTTCTGTATCTGCGTTATATCGTTGGTGGAACGTGTGATGAGACTTGCAGTCGAGAATCTGTTTATCTCGTTCATTGAGAACGATTCGACCTTGTCGTATTGGAGTTCGCGAAGGGTCCTGGAAAGCGATGCAGCGATGCGTGCCGCCATATATCCCGTCACGATCGCTGCCAAAAGGCTTCCGACGGCGCATGCTGCCATCCCCCAGCCTTCGTTGACGACCTGATCGACAGATCCGCCGGATGTTATTATCGTCGTTATGGACGACATATATCCAGGTATCTCAAGTTCCAGGTACACCTGGACCACAGCGAACACGACGCAGACGGCGAACAGGCACCAGTCTGTTTTGTTAAGATATTTGAGGATCATGCTCAATCCTCCGATCTGCAGCATTCATTGATATCGGAGGTGATCTTGGAGCAGATCTTTGTGATAGCCATTATGAAGACCTCTCTTTCCTCATCGGTCAGGGTGGACATGAGATCGTCTGCGACCATCTTCATGGTGGCATCTATCTTCTTCATGGCCGCCTCGCCGCTCTCTGTCAGCTTTAGACTGTATCTCCGGGAGTTGTCTCCGACATTGACGACGTATCCTTTGTCGCTGAGCTGTTTTACATTCCTTGTCGTGAGAGATTTGTCTACGAACATCACCTTCGACAGGTCAGTAGGAGAAATTCCTTCATTACGGCCTATCGCGACCAGAAAAGGACCGCAAGACGGTGTGATGCCGAGAGAATCTATCTCGATACTCATCCTCTTGTCTATGTAGTACTTTGTGAGCCGCGGAGAGACCATAACTTCATGTTCCGCATCCATGATGTTGACATATCAACCGTGTATTTAAGTTGATATGTCAACACTGTTATTTACACAAACAACGGGATCATGGCGGAGATGATCTCCGCACCGTAGAGGGCGAACCATTGGGATGTGCCTTTGAAGATGTATTCGACGGCCATGGCGGCTATCAGGAGTCCGATTATCTTGGACATTATGTCTATCACCTGCACGCCGACGATCTTCATTATGAACGTGGCGCTCCTGAGTATTATCCACGTGAGGAACAGTGCGATCAGTCCTGCGCAGACCACAGTCATTATGCCGTACTGATTGGAGAACAGGATGGATGCCGTGATGACTCCGGGGCCGGTCAATATCGGGGTGGCTATGATCACCCAAGGGGCCCCTTTCTCATTATCCACCTTGGAGAGTTTGAGGCCGAATATTATCTCCACAGACATCAGCATTAGCACTATTCCACCCGCTACACGGAAACTTTCCATGGTTACGCCGAAGAGATTCATAAGATCGGGACCGACGAACATAAACACGAACAGAAGGATGGCTGCAACTATCACAGCCTTATTGGCATATGACTTGGCGATCTTCTGGTCCAGCCCCTTGGTTATCGATATGAACATAGGCAGACTCGCGAACGGGTCCAATATGAAGAATAGCGATATCGAAAGGGTTATGACTGTCACTATGTCCATGTCACTCGAATCGTATTCTTGTAGTAGATACTTTCTGAGGGACTGCACCGGTTATATCCTATGCAGGCAATTTGGTGGATATGCTCATCGATGCCCATATACACATGTGGAACCGCAGGATGCTGCCCGATAAGGCCGTCTACAACTATATGGAACCGCTGAGAAAATTCAAGGAACAATACGGATCCCTGTTGGACTTCAATCTGGATGACGAAGTCCCGTTCGATGATTATGATGTGAAGATCGGCGAGCCGATCGAGACAATGGATGTCAACGGCGTAGATTATGCCGTGGTGCTCGGCACGGATTTCGAATTGATAGGGGACCACAGGATGACCAACGAGGAATACATGGACTGGCTCTTCCAGAGATGCAGTGTCGATCGCAGGTTCATACCGTTCATTTCCGTCGATCCCAACAGAGGGAATGATGCCCTGCCCATGATAGAACGTCTTGTAAAGAAATACGCTCCCAAAGGAATCAAGATGTATCCGGCGACGGGATATTATCCCGACGATGAAAAGTTCGACAGATATTGGGATCTGGTGGACGACCTCGGATTGATCGTTACCACGCATACCGGCATGGCCCTTCCGCCCCTTGATGAGAAATTCTGTCATCCGAAGAATCTGGCACGTGTCGCAGAGATGCACCCGGATATGAAGATAATCGTCGCACACTTGGGTGGAAAATTCCATGACGAGCTGTTCCCGCTCATGGACAGGTATGAGAACGTCTATACGGACTGTTCGGCTCTTCAGGGCTGGTCGTCCGAGAACAAGGCCATGATCGGTGAAAGGCTCTCTGCGGTAACATCCAGATATCCCAGCAGGGTCGTATTCGGCACTGATTATCCGCTTTACGAATACAGTTACTCGATGATGCAGTTCCTCCGCATCATCCGCGACGGGGCATGGGGCAGCGAGAAGGTCAAGAGCGACCTGCTAGGAAATAACATGGCCAGGATTTTAGGTATGTGATCCCAGGGATATGAGTTCAGATTTTATACCAGGATGTCGTATTCCGACATCATGGCTGATTCGTCGATAGACTGGGCGTCGATTAGTTCTACGCTCAATTCATATCATGTACCAGAGATATTTCTGGCGGTCGTTGGGATCGTAGCCATTCTGATCGTATACACGTACCTGAAGGACAAGGACGGGAGCTACTACAAACTGATGACCCTTATCGGGGTCATTGCAGGAGTGGCGATGGTCGCGCTGTGCCTGACATCTTCTTTGAAGACGTCCACAGGGACCACGATCATTGTGGCGGTGACATGCTTCGCGTTGATAATAAGACCGTTCCGTGACGTGCATTTCTCACTCATCATTGCTCTTCTCGTCATGGTCGTGGCATACGTCCTGCTCGGAAGTCTCACCGGGGATCTTGCCGTCCTTGCGACAGGGTGGTACAGGATCGGCGTGGCGTTCCTCGCAGGTGCGATCGTGTATATGCTGCTCGGGTTCCTGCAGGCCCTTGTGCAGTTGTTCGGAAAACTGCTCAATGCATGGCCGCTCCTTCTGATACTCGGTGTAATATGTATCACAGAGGCTGCATGCGTTTACTTCGGATACGGATCCGTCTACGACATGATCATGGCATACATAAACGGAACTAAAACCCAGATTCTGGTTTCTTTACTTTGAGATGTGGGGGCTACCCCCATTCTCTTTCATTGGTTGTTTTAAATAGTACACCCACTATCGTGTGTCGCTGAATAGCACTGGTCATCTAACCCGTTACTAAACCTTTAAATTATAGGAGGTGATGGGAGGAATGCGCGGGCCCGTGGCTTAGCCAGGATATAGCGCTGGCCTTCTAAGCCAGACGCCTCGGGTTCGAAAGTTCCTAATAGACGGAACCGAAATTCCCGACGGGCCCGCCAATTGATGCTCAGGCACTCAAGGAAGGAAGATCATGAAGAGAAGCTCACGCGCCTGGAAGAAACGCGGTAACCAGCGTTGGAAATGGCGCAAGAAAAAGATGAGAAGAAGAAAGAAAGCACAGAAGATGCGTAAGAAGTAATCCTGATCGTTCAGCTTACTAAGGGGGTTTAGGCTAACCTGGTAGACTGGCGGGCTCCAGTTATAGAGAATGATTGGAAATGGGTTTGCTGACAGTTGATGATTAACTGGAGCGATGACTCATAATTTCGCGGGGGGTAGCTCCCCCCGTAGTGGAAACCCGCTGACAAGGGTTCAAATCCCTTAGCCCCCACCTTACGCTTCTGGCTTGATGCAATCGGTTCCCGATTCGGAATACCAGATTGCAAACTTCTTTCTTATCTTTCTCATGTAATTATCAGTGATTGCAGATCGCTGATATTTACGGATTTATCAGATTC
The DNA here is from genome assembly GCA_964640935.1 of uncultured Methanomassiliicoccales archaeon. Taxonomy (GTDB): domain Archaea; phylum Thermoplasmatota; class Thermoplasmata; order Methanomassiliicoccales; family Methanomethylophilaceae; genus CAZXIY01. Next base: position 14,609 of record CAZXIY010000007.1, on the reverse strand, counting down.
GGCATTTGAACCTGATTTTTATTGTTTTTAAGTATGTTATATTTGTATTTTTTGTCTAAAGAACGAAATTATTCTGATCGCTCTCAAAAATCATCGTTGTTAATAGATAATGTGCGTGAATGATATTCAAAAAACGTGTCTATTAACGACGTTAGGAGTCAAGTTTATAACCTATTAAATTCGTCCAAAACAAGGGGAATTACGACGGAACAACCATTTACCGACGATTACCGGGACATAGCCGCGATGCTATACGATTCGGGTACGACATCAATTAACATTGGTCAGTCACGAGAATGGGCGATTGATGTCTACTCCAAATTGATGGAAATGGACAACAATCCTTTTTCGCATAACAATATCTTTGTAAAAAGGAAAGGGGAGAAGGTGATAGGTTCTATTATCGCCTACGACCCAACAAGAATGGATTACAAGAAATCTCTGGCCGAGATCAAAAAGGTGATCGGTGAAAAATCACCTAATTATTTTCACGAATTCAAGAAGACTTACAGCCGGTGGTTCAAATACAGTCAACCTAAAAAGCACGGCGGCAACTGTGAGATAATATTCGGAATAGGTGCGGTCGGGGGTATAACGAAATTCAGCATAGCATCGATACTGAAGGATTTCAGAAGTACTTCAAGTTGGAAATCCAAGGAATTCGTCTACGTGGATGTCGATTACAACGATTCTTCTGTGATCGACGGTTATAAAGATGCGGGATTCACAAACATTAGGGCTATCGACGGCTCGTACAACAAATGCATTGTTGTAAGGATGTACAAGAAATGTTGACCGTATGGTCATTCTGATATCCTGTATATGGGCGGATCCCGGCACGTTCACGTCCTTTGAGGGCGTATGCTGACGGCACGGTCGCAAGTATCACCGGTCGTTATCCGGCAATGTTGATCATGCACCGTGTCGATCAGTTCTTGAAGCTGTGTATCGGGGCGGGTATCCTTCCGCCGCGGTTCACGAATCCGCTGCAGTCGAAACGGCTGACGTTCATTATCGGGGCCCTTCCGAGAAGTCCTCCGAATTCAGCCGAATCCCCGGCCTTCTTACCTATGACGGGTATGACCCTTACGGCGGTCGTCTTCTGATTGACCATCCCTATGGCCATCTCATCCGCGATTATCCCCGATATCGTCTCGGGAGACGTGTCACCCGGTATGGCTATCATATCCAGACCGACAGAGCATACGCACGTCATGGCCTCCAGTTTCTCTATCGTCAGCGCTCCTGCGGTTACAGCATCGGCCATGCCGCTGTCCTCGCTCACCGGTATGAATGCTCCGCTGAGTCCGCCGACATACGAGGATGCCATAACCCCTCCTTTCTTCACCTGATCGTTGAGTATGGCGAGTGCGGCGGTCGTACCGGGTGCACCTGCATATTCGAGCCCCATCTCATGGATTATGTCGGCGATGCTGTCGCCGATCGCGGGAGTGGGGGCAAGCGAAAGGTCGATGATGCCGAACGGCACGTTCAGTCTCTTGGAGGCCTCTTTGGCTACGAGCTGCCCGACCCTCGTGACCTTGAATGCCGTTTTTTTGATGGTCTCGCAGAGTGTCTCGAAGCTTTCTCCTCTCACAGATTCGAGGGCGCGTTTCACGACACCCGGTCCGCTGACGCCGACATTGATGACCTCATCGCCTTCCGTTACGCCGTGGAATGCACCGGCCATGAATGGATTGTCGTCCGGCGGATTGCAGAATACAACCAGCTTCGCACAGCCTATCGAATCTCTGTCCTTCGTCATCTCCGCGGTGTTCTTTACGACATCGCCCATCATTCTCACGGCATCCATGTTGATGCCCGTTTTTGTGGATGCGACCCCTATGGAGCTGCATACGTTGGACGTCGATGCAAGTGCTTTCGGTATAGATTCCATCAGCAGCCTTTCGGATCTGGTGATGTTCTTCATCGTGAGTGCGGAGAATCCGCCTATGAAGTTTATGCCGATCTTTGCGGCCGCCCTGTCAAGCGTCCTTGCTATGGAAACATAATCCTCGGGTGAGTTGCACGATGACGATCCGACTAGCGAAATGGGAGTGACCGACACTCTCTTGTTGACTATGGGCACGCCGTATTCGAGGCCGATCTCGTCGCCGACGGATACGAGGTCCTTGGCCTTGGTGACGATCTTGTCATAGATCTTCTCGTTCAGTCTGTCGACGTCGGTATCGCAGCAATCCAGAAGGTTGATGCCCATCGTGATGGTCCTGACATCCAGGTTCTCCTCCTCGATCATCTTGTTCGTTTCGAGTACATCGTTCAGATCTATGACGGACATGCTATCAGACCCTGTGCATCATTTCGAAGATCTCTTCGTGCTGTGCCTTGATCTCGCAGCCGACGATCTTCCCTACTTCGTTGAGCTCCTTCGTCATGTCAGCGAAGCTTCCTTTGTATCCGCTCGTATCGACTATCATCATCATGTTGATGTAGTCCTGGACGGTGGTCTGGGCGATGTCGAGTATGTTTATGTTGTTGTCAGCGAAATATGTACAGACCTTGGCTATGATCCCGACCATATCCTTCCCGACCAATGTGATGATCATCTTATTCATTTCAAATCCCTCTGCTTTTGGTTCTCGTATCTGAGTATGGCGTATTCCATTGAATCCGAAAGTGCGATCAGAGATGCCTCGATGACGTTCTCCGATACGCCGACCGTGTTCCAGCTGTCCTTCCCGTCGGTGGAGCGTATTATTACCCTTACCGTGGCCGCGGTGGCGGCCTTCTCGTCCAGTACACGTACCTTATAATCCGTGAGTCTGACGTCGTTCAGGACCGGGTAGAATTTGGACAGTGCCTTCCTTAACGCTCTGTCGAGTGCGTTGACCGGACCGTCCCCGTCCGAAGCGGTGTGCTCTACGTTCCCGCCGCGGTCAACGACCTTTATGCTCGCTTCTGAGGCTAGATCGGTCTCGCCTATGCCGTCGATGGACAGGCGGAATCCGCGGACATCGAACGGGCGGCTCTCCTGGCCCAGCGTGCGTTTGAAGAGGAGTTGCAGACTGGCGTCCGCGCTCTCGTATTGATATCCTATCGATTCCATCTCTTTGATGCGTTTGGTGATGAGCTTCCTTCCTTTGTCGTCGGATTCGATGCCCATCTCGTCCAGTTTCTCGGAGATGCTGGCCTTTCCGCTCATATCCGAGATGAGTATGTGACGTTGGTTCCCGACGGATTCGGGCGGTATGTGCTCGTATGTCCTGGGGTCCTTCATCAGAGCGCTCACATGCATCCCGCCTTTGTGGGCGAACGCCCGTTCTCCGACGAACGGAAGGTCGGTAGGATGCCTTATGTTGGCTATCTCCGATACTGCGACACTCATCGCAGTCATCTTCGTGAGATCCACGGGAACATCATATCCCATCTTCAGTATGAGATCCGGGATCACCGAGCACAGATTCGCGTTGCCGCATCTCTCGCCGATGCCGTTAACTGTCCCCTGGACCATCCTGGCGCCGCTGTCCACGGCAGCAAGTGAACATGCTACCGCAAGTTCTGAATCGTTGTGGCAGTGCACGCCCACAGGGACGTCGAACGTCCTGCATACCGCGGCCGTGGCATCGCCGACGGATTTGGGCAGCGATCCGCCGTTCGTGTCGCACAGGACCACCCAGTCAGCACCGCTGTCCATCGCTGTTCTGACGACATCCATCGCATAGTCCTTGTTGAATCTGTATCCGTCGAAGAAATGTTCTGCGTCGAATATGACGCTCTTACCCGCATCCTTCAGATATGCGATGCTGTCCTCGATCATCCTGATGTTCTCATCCAGAGTGGTGCCCAAAGCCTCTTTGACGTGAAAATCCCATGCTTTCCCGAATATGCATACCCATTTCGTCGGTCCGTTGGCAAGATCCACGAGGCAGCTGTCATTGCATGGATCGGTCCCAGGTCTCATCGTGCTGCCGAAAGAAACGAAAGTGCTCTTCCTCTTCGATGCTCCGGACAAGGATACAAAAGCATGGTCCTTCGGGTTGGATGACGGCATACCGCCTTCTATGAAATCGATCCCGAAATCATCCAATTTCGCATAGATGTCCGCTTTATCCTCTGCTGAGAACGATATGCCCTCGGTCTGGGCACCGTCTCTCAGCGTCGTATCGTAGATGAAGACACGGTCTGACATACTGCACCCGTCAGCGTTTGCACCTGGCATCCATTATGGCGATCAGGTCGCTGAGGATAGCCGAGGCCGTCTCCTTTCTTCCGGCACCGCGTCCGGACACAGTAATCGGTCCTGCGAAGTCTGTGCTGACCATTGCCGTGTTCAGAGTGCCGGATATGCTCAGGGGATGTCCTTTGGGTATGAGCCTCGGAGATACGCTGAGCTTGCTGTCAGACACTTCGCCTATGAGCCTTATGACCATATCATGGTCCGCCGCGAGTGCGATCGCCTCATCAGTTATGGAATTGATACCGGTGATGTCGACGTCCTTTATTGTCACGTCGCGTCCGAATATCGAGTTGGCGAGGATCGTCACCTTGCATGCGCTGTCAATTCCCATGATATCGTATGTCGGGTCCGCTTCGGCGTAGCCGAGCTGCTGTGCTTCTTTCAGCGCCTGCTCGAACGGCATACCGTTGTCCATTCTGCTGAGTATGAAATTGCACGTTCCGTTGAAGATTCCGTGTATCGACTTGATCTTCTGTCCGACGAGACTCTCGCGGCACAGATTGATTATCGGCATCGCTCCGCCGACCGACCCTTCGTATCTGAACATGCAGCCGTTCTTCTCCGCGAGGTCGGTGAGCTCTTTGAATTTCAATGCGAGCGGGCCCTTGTTGACTGTGATGACGTCCTTCCCGTTCTCAAGGGCATGTCTTATGTTCTTCAAGCCCTCGCCGCCGTCCTTTATGTTCGTAGGAGAGCATTCCACGAGGACATCATAATCCACTTTGTCCATTATCTCGGTGCCCGGCATCCCGTTCCTGGCGTAATGCCCGCACATGCCCGTGCTTATCTTGTTACCGAGCATGCAGAGCCCGCATACCTCTTTCGAGTCGTAGTCGTAGCTCCTGGAATCCATGGCCCCGACGACGCTTACGAGTTCGCCGTGCCTCATCTGAAGGAACGGCCTCTTGATCAGGAGCATCTCCATCGTCCCCTGTCCTACGTTCCCGAAACCGGATATGAAGACCTTCATTCGCTCACGCCCCTTATGTATACGAATCCCGACTTTCTAGCGGCATCCGACAGGAAATCGTTGAGTTTTGAAAGATCGTCGCGTGAATGCACGTTCGCGGAGATCATCGCTGTGCGTGTCTTGCTCGAGATCTTGGAAGAATAGCTGACATCCACGGAATCGAAATCTATGGTCTTCGAGACGTCGTCTATCACTTTCTCGATGTAGGATGCTTTGATGTCGCCGATGATCATGTAGTCCATGGAATAGATCTCAGACTCCTCGCCCATCTTGGCCACGATGACGTCCCTGGATTTCCATTCCTTTTTCAGGGCGTCGATCTTGTCGGAGTCCATGTTGAACGTCACGTTGACGACGATCCTTCCGCTGACGAGCTGTTCGCGATTGTGGACGACTCCGACGATGTTCCCGCCGAATGTAGATATCGGCTCCAAGGAACTCACGAGCTGTCCCGGCACGTCCTTTACGTAGATGTCCGCATTGATCTTCATGTCGTTCACGCTTTCTAATTTGACGTGTAGACGTGCGCGTATATTTATTAAATATCCCACAGGCCGGGTAAAATGGGCTACGTCCCGACCGTGTGTAAACATTGGCAGGGCGGTCTCCCGTCCTGGCGATTAGGGTTTGGATCCGTTTGGGGGTCAATATCAGTTCTTAGCGGCAGTCTTCGGGGTCGAGGTTGATGCTCCGTTGTTCCCATTGGATTTCAACCTTGCCTGACGGCGCTCTTTACTGTGTTTTCCCATGATGACTACATCAGCGTTTCTATATATACGTTACGGTATTTTACCAAAAATCAAGTAACTTAGAAACACTGTGAATCAGTTTCGAACATGGCCTTTCGGCGGGATACAGATCACTGTATCGGGTACATGTACATGGCCGCTATTACGACCACAACGACAGCCAACACTAGGATTCCTATGCGTTTGGCCGTACCGAGATCATCGACTTCCATTTTATTCCTCTGGATAGGGTGAAGCGAAGGGAGGATAAAAAGTTTGACGGTGCGTGATCAGTGGACGTCCTCCAATTCCACGTCGGGATGGAAAGAGACGCTGTTCTCTCCGACCTTCTTTGCCAGAGATTTGGACAGCATGCCGAGTTCCAGCCATGCGGCCTCGAAGACAGCTATCGGCGTTAGACATGGTACCGACAGGCTCTGTCTGATCTCCGGGGCGACTATCTTGCTCTTGGAGAAATCCACGACATCGTCGACGGAAATCCTGGTCAGTTTCTCTGCGTATTCCCTCACATGCGGACAGTCGGTGACTATCCTTACATCAAGGTCGCCGTCGTCCCTCATGGATACGGTCACTTTGTTCGTCTTGCAACAGGTCTTCATATGTGCTATCGCTGTGTTCGTCATGATATCATCTCATAACAACGGTCTGGGTCCGTCCTCAAGGACGGTATCCGGTTTCTTTCCGAGCTCGTTCAGTTTGTCCATCATGAGTTCGGTCCCTCTTTCGCTGGCGGAGTAGATGGGGACTTTCGTTCCCGCCTGCAGTTTGGCCTTCCCGGCTGCGATCTCTCTTACGTACTTTGACGCGCATGCCGTTATGACATCGCAGCAATCGAAATATGTCTCTGCATCCGCTTTAGAGATCCCGGTGGTGTGGACGGCGAAGATCGTCAGTCTGTCGCCGTATCTTTTTCTGAGGAATCTTGCATCCTCTGCTCTGGCCACTGTGACACCGATGCGATCGTATCCCATGGACACGGCCTTTGCTACGCCCGCGATCTGGTCTATCTTCGCAGTCTCAGGGTCCAGGACACGCTCTTTGCCGATAGCATCGATCACATTATGCAGCGGCGTCGTCTCCATTATCCCGGAGATGCGTCCGCCCATACCCTGTATGATGCACGGGTCCGTGAGCACGACGGTCCCGCATCCGTCGGAGGCCAGAACGACGGCATCTAACGTGCCGTTCTTCATCGCGAGGCTCATGACCTCGGAGATCCCGAAACTGAGGAAATAATCCAGTTTCACGTCGCGGTCCTCGGTGCACATGCCGAAATCCGATATGCGGAATTCGATATTCTTCCTGATCGAGTCCTTGTTCAGTTCGTCTATGTTGCGGTATTTCTTGAAGAGGGGACAGTATTTCACTTTAGGTTCGCTAACATCGACGACCTTGCCGTCCTCTATCACGACTCTCGACATACCGAGGGCCTCCATCACATGTCTGTCGCTCATATCATATCACCATTCAGAAATCATCCATCGGAGGGTCATTGCAGACGACCCTATACCATCTGTTCTCTATCGTTCTTCTGCAGAGATCTTCGCGTTTCGTCTGCGGGGCATCCATCATCAGGTAGTATGCGGACAATCCGTTATCACAGTTCTCTTTCCAGCATTTGGATTTCGGATTGTTCGCAATGGACATTCTCATATCGTCGCTCTCGTACACGCCGAGTATCTTGATGCCTCCCGCCGAATCCGTGCATATCAGATAAACGCCCGGTCCGTTGGGAACATCTTCGCCGGTGACGGGCACCGGACCCTCGTACTTGTTGCCGTCGAATATTACCATTCAATGCGCCTCCGGCGGATCGCCTACGGCCCTGGAGCTGATCTCTACATAATTCACGGTCCTGGAGATGCCTTCCTCCTCCCAGTTACCGACGCCCCCTTCGGTCGCCATGAACGTCTTGATCTTGGTGCTCGTGACTATGTTCGTCCCGCCGTGCTTCTTCACTTCGTCGGCCAGGAAATTCTCAAGGCTGCTCCTTCCGGCAGACACGGCGCTCTCCATGCGCGAGTAGTACGACGGGCCGAGATACGGCACTTCCAGCTTGTATCTGTAGTCATTGGTCGGCGTGACCGTCGCCGATAAGGATTCTACGACCTTGCTCGATACGGCCCCTATAGCATTACCGACATCGAAGTCCTCCGGGAATACGGCCTTCGTTCCAAGCCTCTCTCCAATATCGTACATAAGAAATTTCGCCGGGGCCCCTATACCGACGATCGGCACATCTATCTTAGGAAGCATCTTCAGCAGCCCCTTCTTGTTCAGAGATGACATGCGTCTGAGAAACATCGCCGTCTCGCGGTTGTACCATCCGCGCATATCGTCGTCTATCAGTTTTGTGAGAACGGCCTCGGCGATGTTCACATGTATCTCGTCCATCATCACTGTCGCGGCCTGCCTTTCGGTCATGCCGAACTTCTCGGCAATGGCATGGATGCCTGCTCTGGAGCCTTCATAATCGCCGCATTGGAACATCTCCTGGTAGACCATTATGTCTGTCGGGGTGATCGATGAAGCGACTATGATGCGTTCTTTGACGAGTTCTCCCAGATCCTCGCCTATGTCCCATAGCCCATCCGTGGAGTTCATCACCTCCATCAGATCCATCGCCCCTTTCCCTGCCATCCCGTCGACTATGCGTTTTTTGCGATCGTCTAACGAATCGCGGTCAAAACCCTCGTTAAGACAGTAGTAATCGCAGATGTTCGTGTGCATCGTCTTTGCGATGATGTCCGGGTACTTCTCGGAGAAGATGCACAGCGGCACGACCCTCTGCGGTCCGAAGGCGAATTTGGAATCGATGACGGATATCTTGGAATCTCCGCCGAGTGCGATCGTGTACATATCGACAGCTTTGACGCGGGTACGCCAGCCGCCGATCTCTGCTCCCATGTACTGTATCTGCGGATATCCTTCTTCAACTACTGCGATATCGGTAGATGTCCCGCCGATATCGACTATGACGCAGTCGTTCTCGCCGGACAGTATCTTGCCACCCATGGAACTCGCCGCGGGGCCGGAAAGGATGGTCTGCACCGGATAGAGTTTTGCTTTGTCGATCGTCATTACGGATCCGTCACCCTTGTACACCATTATGGGAGCGAAGATCCCTTTCTCTTCGAATGTCTTTTTCACGTCGTCGAAGAACTTGCTGACTATCGGTATGAGTTTGCCGTTCAGGACCGCTGTCTCGGCGCGAAGACCTATACCGAGTTCTGCTGAAAGCTCATGTCCTGCGACCGTTGGAAGACCGGTGAGTTTGATCGCCAGGTCCTTGACCTTTCTTTCCTGTGTGGAATTCAGGTTGGCGAAAAGGCCGGATATGGCAAGTGCATCGACGCCGACGGAAGCTTTCTTGATGGCCTCGGTGACCTCATCGAGACTCAGGGAGTTGATCGCCCTGCCTTTTGCATCGTACCCTCCTTTGACGAATACCTGGTTCTTCTCTCCGAACGATACGGGGCTCATGGGATCCCATCCGATGAGTATCAACCCGACTTCGCCGCCTCTGCCCTCCAGAACGGAGTTCGTCGCTAACGTCGTGGAAATGCCCACCAGGGAAATGTCCGACGGCTTGATATCGACGGCAGAGAGGACGGCATCGACCGAGTTGTAGAGTCCGATCGAAAGATCCTCGTATGTCGTCGGGGATTTTCTTTTGGCCATGACGGTGAAGTCGTCGAGATCTACAATGACAGCGTCAGTGAATGTGCCTCCGGTATCCACGCCAAGGCCGTATCTGGCACTGGTGATGATATCTTCTTTCTTATCGCCAGGTTCAACTACACCCTGGCCTTCTACGAGCTTCCCTATGTATGCGGAGACCTTCTCTCTCTTCTTTGTATCCGGATTGTATCTAGTTGTCTGGTAGTACACGTAGTACCCGCTGTTGATCTTCCTGACGTCGAAGCATTTCCTGCCCTTGGACTTCTCGGAGGCTATCCATTCCAGGACCCATTCATCGTATTCCGCACGCTTTACCATAGCCGAATAATCACGGTTTTTGATATTTAACTATAATTAATAAACTATTGTTAATAGTTATACCATAATAGAAAATTATTTAAATAAATGATGCCACAATTAGAAAAAAACGATTAAATTATACCACAAATGAGTTATTTGCATTAAAAAATGAATACTTTTAGATACCTACAAATGAAGAAGCGCCCATTATATTATTTCAGAGATATGCACATCCATGCGGACAGTCGGACGATACTTGCGTATCGAATATCTTCTGGGCATACTGATGATGGCGGTAGGTTTGCTGTCGTCGATGACCCTGTTCACGTCGTCCGGCGTATGGGACCTTACCAAAACATTCGTTGTCGTATCCAATATCATCATAGCTCTGTTCGGTGCGGTCGTGTTCCTGGACAGAAAAAAGAGCAAGATGAGAGCTATCGGTCTGTATTCTATGGCCTTGGGTCTTGCAAGGGTCGTGAGATCGATCCCGGAAGCTCTGAGTCCTTCGGACATACCTTTCGTCACAGGAATTGTGATGATCGTTCTCGGTCTGATCCTCCTCTACTCTGGGCTGAAATACTACACCGGAACGTCACGCAACACGCTCATAATGCGCTATGTTGCGTATGCGATCGTAGCGACGTACGCTCTGCAAATAGCGATGTATTTCCACAGCGGTGGCACATTCGATGGATTCATCGAGGTGTACAGAGGCACTGCACTCTATCTCGCGATGTACATCGTATATGTCATAATACTCAGCAACAAGGAGATCTGGAGCAATACTCCGACGGGGAGGACCCGTGACGACATCCATGCGGTCAAATGTCGTATCAGCATCGATTCCGGATCGATAATCGGAAGGGATGACCTCGTGACTCTGAAGACAGGTCTAACCGACAGATCGTCATGGACGAAGCTCCGGAATTGCCCGGTGGAATCGGAGACATTCCTGACACTGAAGAGATCCGACGAGCATCTGTCGGTGCTTCTGCAGAAATGGATAGGGTGCGAAGGGATTCACATGACGTTCTTGCGGAATCGCGATGATTCGTTCCTTTGCACGGAAGGGTTAGTCGTGACGAACGTCGTTCCAGAGGATTGCGACTCGATATCTGATTGCAGATATGTGCGTCTATACAGCGTCGAAGGGCAGTTCATAAGACTTGCAGTAGGGGACGAGGTCGAATGAACGTCGAAATAGGAAAACTGAGGCTGGAGTACTTGTTCGGCCTGGTAATGCTTATCGTGGCGATCCCTAACATTAGTTTTGCTGCGGAGTTCGGCAACACGATGTCATGGATCATATCTGCGGTTATGGTGTGCTCCGGTCTGGCGATGATAGTCTATCCCAACAAGACACCTATGAAGACGATTGGCATCTACGCATTATTCACAGGAACGGTCGCCATATTGAGCCAGATGGTCGGTCTGACCGATAGCAGCGACCTTGTATTTGTGGAATCGTTCGTGATGGTATGTCTGAATCTGATAGTCATAACAAACGGTATCTTTTGTATAAGAGGTATATTCAGGAACAGCGGCATGATGCTGATCATCGCCGTATTGCAACTTGTCGAATACGCCGCTGTGGACATTTATTGCCTGCATATAGGGGCTGACTTTTGGGAACTCATCCAGGTATCAGCCACTACGACGATTCCGCAGATCCTGATGTACATCATATTCATCTATATGCTCACAAGACCGGGGGTCATAGAGAGGAATGATCAGTGGCTCATAAAGCACGATATGCGTGACGTTATGACATCGGTATCGATAGATGCCGATTCTGAGATCGAGCGCCGCGACATGAGAAGGATATGCGTATGCATAGGGAGGATCGATCAATGGGACAGGACCGATGTCGACGAGATCACCGTTGCCGAATCGACTGCGAACATATGGTGTCCTAAAAAGGAGAAGATCACCATGGTTCTTCAGAAAAGGGCGGACGGATCCGTGTATCTCATGACTGTGAATGATACTGGTGGATCGTTCGTTACTGGGCAGTCTATCCGTGCGAGATCGATCGTACCTTCCGATGGTACGCTGGATGATTGCAGATACGTCCGTATCTACGGAGACACCGGACAATTGCTCAATATCAAAGTATCCGACGCAGAACACAGAGAGTTCAGAGACGAGATCGGCAAGAAGATCAAGGGCATCATCGGCAGGCACGGCGATGCCGAAGATGTCAAAGAGTGATAGGCTTGTCGCAAATACGTGATCTGGAAATATTGACGCCTTCGTGTTCCAGAAGGTATTTCTTTTTCTCGATTCCGCCGGAGTAACCTGTCATACGGCCATCATGGCCTATCACGCGATGGCAGGGGACCATCAACGATATCGGGTTGCGGGCCAGGGCTCCGCCGACGGCACGACATGACATGCGCTCCATGTCAGTTTCGCGTACAACAGCATCGGCCACCGCGCCGTATGTGGAGACATTGCCGTAAGGTATCCTGAGCAGGATGTTCCAGACGGTGGTCTGGAATTCGCTCCCTTCAGGGGATAAACGGATATTGGGGGGTATCGGCGGCCGTTTATCGCCGAAATAATCATCCAGCCATTCGATGGTGACATCGAACACAGGTTCGTCCGTATTGATGCTGCTGTCGTTCGTATCTTCAACAGTTGGTACTTGTTCTTCGAACCAGAGGCCGCGGAGATTCATTTTGCTGCCGGTCAGAACGATGGTGCCTATCGGAGATTCGTATCTGCAGATCTGCATATGATGGCCCTCACAAAAGGATACTTGTGACATTCTCATGCGGTTATTTTGATATTTGCAGCGAATTGACAGCGGATGCTGTATCGCAAAATGATAGTATAGTGGCGCCGAGAGGGAGATTCGAACTCCCGAGGCGAAATCGCCACGAGCTTTCCAGGCTCGCGCCTTACCGGGCTGGGCCATCTCGGCTGCAGGTCGGACAAACTGGTACCTACATTAAAATGTTTTGTTCACCGATCGTCGCGGGGCATCATCCATACATGTGTATCTTTGAGTGTCGGTCTCTGACATCTGGCATATTCTATCGTATCGTGATTCAGCCCCACTATCGAAACAGATTCCCTATCATCGCACTCAATTATCTTGTCCCCGGTCGGCGATAGGCATCTGCTTCCGCCGAAGAATGTCATATTTCCGCGTTCTCCGATGTTGTTCACGAAGATCATGTAAACCGTGTCCTCTACCGCTCTCGCAGGGAATACGCGTTCGAAGGCCGTCTTAGATGTCTCGGGGGAGGCAGATATGCAGATCACTGCATCGGCCCCGTTCATCGCATACATCTTGGACAGTTCTGGAAAGAACAGATCGTAGCAGATGATTATACCGAATCTGAATCCATCGAAATCCACCATCAGCGGTTCAGAACCTTCTGAAAAATCATCGCGTTCATCGAACGGTCCGAAATGAGCCAGGTTGATCTTGTTGTACATCTGAACTTTATCTGTCAGCACATATGCTGTGTTGAATACACTCCCATCCTTAAATGACGGACCGCCGAATATGCAGCATTTTCCGTTCTTTTTAGTAACATCGAGGACGGACATGACCGCGTCCATCACTTCGTGCATCACTGACGCATTATCGGTGAACGAGTAGTCGGTGATGAACATCTCCGGAAACACGTATACGTCAGCATTCGTCGACCCCATGGTGTCTGCAATAAGTGCGGCATTCGCCTTCGCATCGCCGATCTTCGGGACGAATTGACAGAGAGCGACCTTCATGCGTACTGCGATGCAGTCCATGCGTATTAACGAATCCCAGCGTCAATTATTTTAGCGATAACGACCATCGCAAGTTCAATGGACGAGATCCCGAGCGTAACCAAGGAAGATGTTGACCATCTCATAGGCTTCATTAAAACAGCAGTACAGAAGTCAGGGAACGAGGGCGTGGTCATAGGCCTTAGCGGAGGCCTTGATTCGGCCGTCGTGACGAAGTTGGCGGTCGACGCATTGGGGGCGGACAAGGTCCTGAATGTCTTCATGCCGTCCAGAGTCACCCCCGCAGAGGATTATATGGTAACCTCTGACCTGAGCAAGGAATGGGGGACCGAATACAGGATCGTGGACGTCCAACCCGCAGTCGACAGTCTTACGGCAGTTCTGCTCTCGGATGACGAGACGCCTCTGGATCGCGGCAACATATCGGCCAGGTGCAGGATGATAGTACTTTTCAACCTTGCTCGCAAGAGGAAGTATCTGGTCCTCGGAACGTCTAATCAAAGCGAGTTCATGATGGGTTACTTCACAAAGTTCGGTGACGGGGCGTGTGACCTGATGCCTCTTGCTAACATGTACAAGACCCAGGTGAGAGAATTGGCCAGGGTTATCGGCGTACCGGAAGAGATAATAGCCAAGCCACCGACAGCCGGTCTCTGGGCCGGACAGACAGATGAGGAAGAGATGGGCGTGACGTATGAGGATCTCGATAAGATACTCTATGGATTCGAGATGGAACGCTCCGACAGAGAGATTTCCGTGGCATATGACATACCGGTGGAAAAGATTGCGAAGATACGCGATACTGTGACAAGATCAGAGCATAAGAGACTTCTGCCCGATCGTCCAGGTGAATTATCCTGAGTGCAGGCCGCCAGAAACCTTTATTAACAGGATAGTAATGCTCCGACAATAAGCTCCTGTAGTGTAGCGGCCAATCATGAAGCCCTCTCGAGGCTTCGACTCGGGT
>CAZXIY010000006.1:0-29961 GCA_964640935.1 uncultured Methanomassiliicoccales archaeon | reverse complement strand
AACGGCGACTTCATCGAGATCCACGCGATACATGTGAAGGGCGAGGATCGTTACGGCACTGAAAGATGGGTGACCGTGCATCCCGACGGTACGCGGATATTCAGGAATTATCTCGAAGCGCGCAGGATCAGGTTGGCCGCGTGCAACAAGGAAGAGGACGCTCTCTTTCCGCCCATCGTCAGGAACGGCGGCTATGTCTCGTACAAGATGATCCGCACTCTGAAGACATTCGTCGAAGAGGATATCGGCGAGGCCTTCGAACTCCGCAAGTGCCGCCGCACATTCGGGCAGCGTGCTCTGAACGAGGGTCAGGATATTCATGACGTTTCGATCGTCATGGGGCATTCCACTTTGGCGACGACGCAGCGGTATTATTGCGACAAGGATCAGCGCGTAGCGTCGGCGGAAATGCGGAAATTCTGGCGGGAGAACGACAAAATCGGAGGTATCGAAGAACGCTGACCCGAACAATAGACTTTTTTTCAGGTCATCTGGGTGTATGTGGTGGCGGGCTTGAGGGGATTCGAACCCTTGGCCGCTCGATTAAGAGTCGAGCGCTCTACCTAGCTGAGCTACAAGCCCGTGTAATCGCCTCAATAATCTTTTCTAATATAAAGGTTGCCCATGCGTCTGCGCCCGTCATCGGACATACGGTCACGACCCAGCATTGTCGCACGCCCGCGCATATACGTACACAAGTAATATATCGGCTATGGGTGATTAGGAGACACCATGGGTCAGCTCAAAGTCAAGGACATAATGACCGCTCAGGTGGTCACGCTATCCGGCGACGATACCGTCAAGGATGCAACGATAAAGCTCGCGGTGGACAACGTGTCCGGAGCGCCGGTCGTGGATGACGATTACCGTCTCATAGGCATCCTCAGCGAGAACGATATACTCGGGCTGATCGTGAAATACGACAAGAAATACAATTTCAGCGACGGATCGCTGCACATGCTCGCTTTGCACATGGACAGCGCCACCGACGACCCCGCGATGAAGAAGGCGAGTGCGGAGATATCCGAGACGAAGGTCTCGCAGATAATGACCCGCACGGTCCTGACGACATCTCCGGAGTCGAGCATAATGGACGTTCTGAAGTCCATGATCAACATGGATGTCAACCGCGTGCCCGTCCTCGAGAAGGGCGTTCTGGTGGGCATCGTCACGAGAGGGGACATAATCTTCTCGATTTACAAGAAGAAGATCTGAGCTTCCGGCCGGATCTCGGATGGGGAACGATGATAGAGGTCCATGTACTGGCCAGCGGAAGTGACGGCAACTGCACCGTAGTTCAATACGAAGACGGCGCTGTTATGATCGATGCCGGCCTCAGTTGCAAGAAGATACAGGAACTGATGGATGTCAACGGCGTCGACGCCGGGGATATCAAAGCTTTACTCATAACACACGAGCATTCCGACCACATCGCCGGAGCGGGGGTCGTCGCCAGGAAGCTCGGCATACCGATAATGTGCAACAGGAGCACATTCGACGCTTCCAATTTCGGCGAGGTGGAATATTCTCCGACGTCCACGCTCCATCCTTTCGATGTGGCGGGCATGAACGTTCTGCCGCTGCCGACGTCGCATAACGCAGCGGAGCCAAATGCGTATCTTCTGAGAACGGAGGACAGGAAGGTCCTGGTCGCCACCGACACGGGGAAGCTGACGTATCCGGTGGAGCATGCTCTCGAAGAGGCCGACATAGCCGTGATCGAATCCAATTATGACAAGATCATGCTGGACAACGGCCCGTACCCGCCGTATCTGAAGAGGCTCATAGACAGCGAGATCGGTCACATGTCCAATGTCGCATGCGCGGATGCGATAAAGAGGACTATGGGCAGCAACCCGAAAAGGCAGATCTTTTTGGCACATCTGAGCAAGAAGAACAACACGCCCGACACCGCAAGGGAGACCGTCTCCGAGATCACGGGCATAAAACGCATAAAAGTGGACTGTCTGGAGTTCGCCGGGGACACCCGTATAATCAAGACGTAGTCTTGATCTGAACGGCCTTCTGCCTGCTTATCAGAGCATTTGCCATTATCTTCGGCATGCAGACGATATCTTCCTTTTTCAGATCGTAATCCCTTTCCGGACCGGAGAAGACCGGAAGGTCCTCGAGCACGCGTATTATCACGTTGGGGCCTTCGCTTTCAGGTTCGTTGCGAACTGCCGTTACGGGCCTGGTGACTGTCTCGTCATCCATTCTCGCGGGCATCGGATCCTCTTCCGCATCGTCCTCGGAGTCATCGTCATCGCCGGTATATTCCGCGGGCGCAGGAATCTTCGCCGGTTTTTCCGGCGGTTCGTCCTCCGGTATCGGCACGGTCCCGTCATCCGGGAACATCAGATCCTCGGTGCCGACGGTGTCGTCGTCCGCCACGTCATCCGGGACCGTCAGCACGGGTTCGGCCGTGGGTTCGGGTGCTTTGACCGACAGCGGTTCCTCGACCTTCGCCGGGGCCTCTCTCGGATTGTCTGATGATATGTCTGGAATGTAGGCCTTCGGTCTCTTGTTCGTGATGGAAAGATGCTTCTTTGAGAGGTCCAGGACGGCATTGTAGTATTCCTTCTCCTCGGGCGTCATAGCATCAACGATGTTCACCGCGCCCATTGCTCCCCTGAGGGCCATCTCCGCGATCTTCCTGATGCGGACCTCCATGACCATCTTCATGCGCAGAAGGATCTTCTTCTTCCTCTCTACTGCCCCGTCGAACATTATAGAATCCGGCGAAGCGGCGGCAAGTCTGTCGCATTCCTTCGCCTGATTATCGAAAAGCTCCCGCATCGCGGGGTAAAGGTCCTTTCTGACCGTCGAAAGCGTGGCTGAGTTCTTCTCGACCCTGTATATCGATGTCAGGGTATCGAACGTCATGTCCTGTTCCGCGGCCATGTTACTCGCAAGGGGACGTCACTATTTATTGTTGATTAGAAGCGTTCGAATCTGTGTCGGACCGGGGAGGAAACTATCATACCGTCCGCGTCCATATCATGGATATGGAGCTGTCCGAGGCCGTTAGGAAAGTGAACGGGGGATTGGAGGTGGACATCATGGTGTCCCCGAGGTCCGACCGTTCGGGGACGGAGGGCGTGGACGAATGGCGCAAGCGTCTGATCGTCCGCGTGAGAGCTCCCCCGCTGGACGGCAGGGCGAACAAGGAGGTCGAGGCTCTGTTCAGTTCTCGGACCGGGTGTAAGGCGGAGGTCGTCCGCGGACAGACCAACCGCCAGAAGACCATTTTTATTCATGGCGACCCGGAAGCGATAATGCGTTCTTTGGAGGGTTCCGTCTGAACGACGCGGAGAGATTCGAGGTCATGGAGAAGGCCGTCTCGGAGCTCATGGAGCTGTCGGAAGACCATATCATCTTGGTGGAAGGGAAGAAGGATGTCCGTGCTCTGACGGCGTTGGGTCTCGGCGATGCGGAGATGTACGAGGTGCAGAGCGGCGGGGGGCCGCTGAGGGCCGCAGAGATGGTCTTCGAGAGCGGCCGCAAAGCCGTCATAATGACGGACTGGGACACCCGCGGGAACATGCTCGCGGACGAGTTGGGAAGACAGCTGTCGGCCCTATGCGTCGATTATGATTCAGACATCCGTTACAAGCTCGGGATCGTGTGCAAGAAGGACATAAAGGACATCGAAAGCCTTCCGAAGCTGTATTCCAGGCTGAAGGATGCGGCAACCGAATCAGCCGGGGCTAAAAACGTATAAGCGCGGAAGCCATAGGCAGAAAAGGTGTTCGGATAATGTTCATTGTGCTGGAAGGTATAGACGGGTCTGGAAAATCCACTGCCTGCCGCAGCATAATGGCGTATCTCGAGTCGGCCGGGATCAAGGCCCGTGCGACGGTCGAGCCCACCAAGAGCGACATCGGCAGGATCATCATGGAGAATGACGATCTCACGCCGGAGACGGAATCGCTCCTTTTCACGGCCGACCGTGCGTGCCATACCGAAGATATAAAAAAATGGCTGAAGGACGGCGAGACGGTGGTATGCGACAGGTACTACGCATCCACGCTGGCATATCAGGCCGCGTCCGGAGTGGACATGCAATGGCTGGAGGCCATGAACCGCAAGGTCGCATCTGAACCGGATATCACGTTCCTTCTCGATATCGACCCGGAGGCGGCCCTCGAACGCGTGTGCAAAAGAGGGGAGACCAGCAGATTCGAACATCTGGAATATCTGAAACGCGTAAGAGCGAACTATCTGCGTATCGCAGAGGAAAGAGGATTCGTGACCGTGGATGCCTCGCGGAACAGCGGGGACATATCGCGGGATATCATCAATTACATTAAGGAAAGGATCGGGGATTGAAATGCATCCGGCAGAGGAAATCTATTGTGAGAAGAGCAGCAAGCTCAAAGGAAAGACGGTCGTCATAGGGATAACGGGGAGCGTGGCGGCGACAGAGTGCTTCGCCACGATACGCGAGCTCATCCGCAACGGGGCCAAGGTCATACCGGTCATGACCCAGTCGGCCCAGAAGATCGTAACCCCGATGTCGATGGAATTCGCATCCGGCGTAAGGCCGATCACAGAGATAACCGGACAGGCGGAGCACGTCGACCTCATGGGCGACGGGTGCGCTGCCGACGTCCTCGTGATATACCCGGCAACGGCGAACACGATATCGAAGATAGCCAACGGGATAGACGACACGCCCGTCACGTCCATGGCCATGGTCGCCCTGGGATCCGGAATACCGATCGCCGTCGCTCCTGCGATGCATGATGCGATGTACAGGGACCCGGCCGTGAAGAAGAACATCGAGACCCTCAAATCATGGGGGGTCACGATGATCGGACCCAGGATCGACGGTACAAGAGCGAAGGTCGCGTCCAAGGACGCGGTCATCGCCGCGACATACAAGCTCATGTCCAGGGACGACCTCGAAGGGAAGAGGGTCCTGATAATAGGCGGCAGGAGCGAGGAGCCTATCGATTCGATGAGGATCATCACCAACCGTTCGACGGGCCTTATGGCCGTCAAGCTCGCCGAGCGCGCGTTCGAACGCGGAGCGGATGTGGAGCTCTGGATGGGCGGATGCAGCGTCCCGCTCCCGGATTACATACCGACGAAGAGGTTCGACTCCGTATCCGACCTTGTGGAGATGGTCAAGACCATCGATCATGATGTTGTCATAGTTCCGGCCGCTCTCGCCGATTTCACGCCGAGGAACAGGATGGAAGGGAAGATACCCAGTTCAGATAATTTCGATATGATGCTCGACCCGGTCCCGAAGGTCCTGCCGCTGATACGCAAGAAATGCGACTGCGTCATCGGGTTCAAGGCGGAGTCCGGTCTCGACCGCGAACATCTGATCGAGAAGGCAAAGGAGCGTCTCATCGAGTACGGCCTCAGGGCCGTGGTCGCGAACGATATCGATTCGGCCGGGAAGAGGTCGACATCCGTCATAATCGTCACCAAGGATTCGGACAACGATATCTCCGGGACGAAGGCGAACATCGCCAACTCCATACTCAACTACTGTTCGGGTAAGATATGACCAGAGCATACTGTCCGGGTCACATCACATGTTTCTTCCATCCCGTCAGATCCGGCGACGTCATGTCGTCCGGGTCCCGGGGTGTCGGCATAAAGACCTCGAAAGGAGCATTCGTCGACGTGGAGGAAAGGAGCGACGGGAAGGTCGTCGCCGTCATGGACGGTTCGGAGCAGGATTGCAGAGTGACCAAACTCGTTGCCGAGAGACTCGCTCCAGGTGTCGGTCTCGACATAACGATAGAGAACGGATTGCCGGTCGGACAGGGCTTCGGCATGTCCGCTGCAGGGGCAATTGCCGTTGGGATGTGTCTGTGCCAGATGTACGATATTGATGAAAAGGAAGCGTTCATCGCCGCACACGTATCCGAGATCGAGGGCGGCGGAGGACGCGGCGACGTGTCCGGCATAATGTGCGAAGGGGCGGTGCCGATACGCTGTTCGGCAGGCCTTCCGCCATGGGGCAAGGTAATCGATTCTCATCTGAGGGTCGATCTGAAGGTCGCGGTCCTGGGCGATCCGCTGAACACCGGCGAGATACTTGGGAACGGCGAGATCTCGAAGAAGATATCGGAGATCGGCCCGGGATGCGTGGACGACTTCTGTTCAGATATGACGGAAGACAATCTTTTCAGGCTCTCGAGGAAGTTCTCGAAGGGCACGGGTCTTGAGACCTGCCGCATAAGCGATGTCCTTGACAGACTGGAAGGCCGTTCCGGCATGTGCATGCTCGGCCACAGCGTATTCACGACCGCATCGGAGGACGAATTCCGGGATGCCGTCGGAGACGTCCGCATCTACGGTTGCCCGTGCACGGGCAAAGGGCCGGAGATCATTCGTAGAGGGTGAACAGCTGGTCGTCCTGACCGACGTCCCAGAGTCCTATCCTCGCGCCGCAGTCCAGCCATCCGTGGGCGTAGTTCACGGCCGCGAATGCGGTGACGAAGTCCCCGTCCTCGCGGAAATGTTTCGCATCGTTGTAGTACGAGGTGGCCATATTCAGGAAATCGTCGGCGAGCCTCTTGCTGAACGAACGTTCCGGTGTGACGACCTTCAGCTTCTCCAACGCCCTTCTGGTGATGTCCAGATATCTGTCGATCTTCTCTTCGGTTATTGTGTCATTCATCTCAATCGTCCTCCAGGACCTTGACGCCCGCTCCGCCGTGCCTGCTCTCCCTCGGCCTCACTTCTACCAATAGCGGGGCCTCGATCCCCGCTCCGACGACCATGGCCATACCGATAGGCATGGTCTGTATGTCGTCCGTCATGCCGTTCGTGAGACCTTCGACGGATGCCGCGATGGCCTTCACATCGTTCGGGTTAGTGACCTTGAGTATTATCTGAGTTCCGCACTGGCTCAGTACGTTCTTATCGATCTTCGCCGGCCTCTGGCTGATGACCATCAGGCCGAGTCCGAACTTCCTTCCTTCGGACGCGATCGTCGCGAGCGGTTTCGATGACAGCGCGGTGCCCTGCTGCGGGCAGTAGTTGTGGGCCTCTTCGACCACGAACATCATGGGCGGTATCGTCCCTTTCTTCCTGAGCTCGAACAGGAACGTCGCCAGACGTTTTACGATGAGCTCCTGTATGTCTGGAGGTACGCCTTTCAGATTGATTATGGTGGTCTTGCCTTTCTCGACCAGCTCGTTTATGTGGTTGCCCCTCATGGCGAAGACGCCCATCTCGTCGATGTATTCCAGCTCGGTTATTAGCATGGAGTTCTTGTTGTCCCCCTCGGCGGCGAGGACGTCTATGAGGTCATGGACGGAATAGAGGTCCTGATGCTCGCGCAGAGCGTCGATGGCCTTCTTCATCGGCGGCAGGGACGACCTCATGTCCTTTGTGCGCATTAGTTCCAGGATGTCCCTCGCTTCCAGCGTCCTGAATGTGAATCTGAGCGGTTTTATGTTTGGGTTGTTGGATTCGTTGGAGACGGCGAACTCGTTGATGTGGTCGCCGTATCCTCTGGGGGTCACGCCGAACTTCTTGTCGCCCGGCTTTCCGACATCCCTCATCGCCCCGTATTCCCCGTGTGGGTCTATGATCATGCACGTCACGTCGTGCTTCATCAATTCCTCGATTATGTCGCCGGACATGTAGCTCTTTCCGCCGCCCGTCTTGGCGAGGATGCACGCATGCCTCTGAAGGAGTTCGTTGATGTTCAGCGATACCGGCAGATCGTGGCCGTGGAGAAGTCCGATGTATCCGTCGGTCTTCATGTTGATCTTCAGGCCGAGGACGCTCCTGACGAGATCCTGGGTCGCCCGCCTGACCTTGCTGTTCACCGCGAACGTGGTCCTCGGGCTGAGAAGAAGGCCTCTGTCGTCCCTGTATCCTATGACGTCGATGTGGGCGCTGATCAGCTCCTCTATCTTGGTATTCTCGTCGGCCGTGGAGCTCTTCTCAAGCGACAGATTGGTCTTCCTGACCAGGGAACCGACCTGGCATAGCACAAGACCGTAATCCTCGTGATCCACCATCACATATTCCGAACGTTCCAAATGAGCGGTCACGTGGCAGTCGAAGAATGACGTCCCCACATTTCCGTAGATGGTCCCGACGACATCGTCGTCGGTCTCGGTCTTCTTCGGGACCGTCCTAACGGCGACAGGTCTCGCGGGCTGCTGCGGTGCGGTCCTCGTCGCATCGTTCGCAACGGCAGACGGTCTCTGCACAGGCTGTGCTGTCTGAGCGGGTCTCGGTGCCTGTACTGCCGGCGGTCTTGTCTGTACCGCCGATACCGTAGGTGTCTGGCCGCCCACTATGACGGTCGTTCCGCGAGTCTCGGACGGACCCCGCTCGTCTGGTAAAATCGATTGTGCCATCTGCATCCCATCAACTCATTGTCAGCATCACTTATATAAGGTTCTCCACACGCCTATATCGGTGCCATTCTCACGTTCGGATACGCGGACAATGGTGCAACGGCCGGCATCCGCAGTCCTTGCGTACGCAGCGCGCCCGTGCGCAGGTATAAAAAATAGCATACGTTACGGACGATACATGATAGTCGTAGGCGGTTCGTCATCTAGGGATCTGGCCAAAGAACTGGCATCGATCCTGGGCTGTACCTATATCCAGGCGGCCACAACGAGGTTCCCGGACGGGGAATGTTACACGAGGATCGACAGCGAGTCCTTGAACGACGATGTCGTGATAGTCCAGAACACGTATCCGGACGGCAATCTGGTCGAGATGTTCCTCCTCCAGGATGCGGTCAAGAGGATGGGTGCCAGGACGGTCACGCTGGTGATACCGTACTTCGGGTACGCCAGGCAGGACAGGGTGTTCAAGAACGGGGAGCCCGAGAGCGCCAAGACGATATCGCAGCGTCTCGCATTCATCTGCGACCGCGTAATCACGATCGACATACACAAAGAGGACGTCCTCAGGTACTTCGACTGCCCGTCGAAGGATCTGAAGGCCGCTTCCGCCATTGCCGACTACTTCAAAGGCAAGGGCATGGACATGGTCATATCCCCCGACATCGGAGCGGCCAACCGCGCCAAGGCCGTCGGAGAGAGACTCGGCCTGCCGTACGACCACCTCGAGAAGACCAGGCTGTCCGGCACGGACGTACGCATCAAACCCGCCAAATCAGACTGCAAAGGCAAGAACATCCTGATCGTCGACGATATAATCGCCACCGGCGGAACGATCATAACGGCGACATCCCAGCTCAAGGAGGCCGGTGCCAAGAGTGTCACCGTCGCGTGCACTCACGGCGTATTCGTGAACAACGCCCTCGAAAGGCTCACAGGGAGCTCCCTCGACGGCGTGCTCTGCTGCAACACCCTCGAGAACGAGGTATCGCACATCTCTGTCGCCGGGATAATCGCCGACGCTCTGAAAGAGAAATGGTGAATCAGATGGCAGATCAGTTGGACAAGAAGGACCAGTTGGACAAGAGCGAGAACTACAACGAGTGGTATCTCGACATAGTCGAGAAGGCCGCCCTGTCGGACAAACGTTACCCGATAAAGGGGATGAACGTCTGGACGCCCTACGGCTGGAAGATAATGAGGTACGTGGACACGTACATCCGCGATGAATTGGACTCGACGAATCACGACGAGGTCTGCTTCCCGCTGATGATCCCGGAGACCGAGTTCAAGAAGGAGAAGGACCACATCAAAGGATTCGACTCCGAGGTATACTGGGTCACGCACGCGGGTCTCAACAAGCTCGACGTTAGGCTCGTGGTCAGACCGACCAGCGAGACCGCGATGTATCCGATGTTCTCTCTTTGGGTCAGGTCCCACCAGGACCTCCCGCTGAAGGTCTACCAGATCTGCAACACGTTCCGTTACGAGACGAAGCAGACGCGTCCGTTCATACGCGTACGCGAGATCCACTTCTTCGAGTCGCACACATGCCATGATTCCGAGGAGGATGCACAGCGTCAGATCGAGGAGGATCTCGAGATGCTGAAGGCGATAATGTCGAAGCTCTGTCTTCCGTACTATCTCCTCAGACGCACGGATTGGGACAAGTTCCCCGGAGCGTATTACACGGTGGGCATAGACACGGTCATGCCCAACTACCGTACGCTCCAGCTCGGATCGGTCCACCACTACCGTACGAACTTCTCCGTCCCATACAACATAACGTACGAGGACGAGAACGGCGAGCACCAATACGTGCACCAGACGACATACGGCATGTCCGAGAGGCTCCTCGGAGCCGTCATCAGCGTCCACGGCGACAATAACGGTCTGTGCCTCCCGCCTGCGGTGGCCCCGTTCCAGGTCGTCATAATACCGATACTCTCGAAGAAGAACGCCGATGAGGTAGCTCTCGAAGCAGAGAAGATCAGGATGATCCTCGAAGGGTCGGGTATTCGCGTGAAGCTCGACAACAGAGATGCGAGGCCCGGCAGCAAATTCTACGACTGGGAGATCAAGGGCGTGCCGCTCAGGCTCGAACTGGGAGCACGCGACATCGAGAACCACGTGGTATCATTCGCAAGAAGGGACACGGGCGAGAAAGGCTCGATAGACATCGATTCCCTCGTTCCCGGGGTGCAGCTCCTGCTCTCGGAGATAATGAGATCGATGAACGAGAAGGCATGGGAGTTCCAGAGGAACGCGGTCGTCGACCTCAAGTCTATGAACGATATCCCGAAGGACACCGAGGATGCCAAGCTCAAGGTGTACAGGTTCGGATGGTGCGGCTGCCCCGAATGCGGTCACAAGTTCGAGGACGAGCACGACATCAAGATCCTGGGGACGCCGTACATCCACGAGGATTACAAGGGCAAATGCATAGTCTGCGGAAAGGACACCGACACCCCCGCATACGCAGCACGCACGATGTGATCCATCGAAAAAACGATTTGATTCCCGGCGTGATATCTGTCACGCCGGTCCTTCTATTGTATCAGTAAGTCATCTCGGCCGTATCGCGGCGTTCGTACATCCGATAGAACAACTTCGCCACGTTCTCCGGGCTGTACTTTTCGTCCGATCCGATATGGCCTTTGATGTTGACGATACCGACGAAGATCCCGTCGTCCGCCAATTCCTTGTTCATAGCTACGGCGAGGGAACGGAGGGCGGCCTTGTTGACCGAGACGCTGAGAAAATTCGGATCTGGGTCAAGCGCGAATCCTCCGCCGGTGAAGAGTATCGTGCCGTTCTTCCTTTCCTTCATGGCAGGGATCACCTGCTGCGATGCGCAGAGGGCTCCGACGACATCCACCTGATATCTTTCGAGCAATTCTTCGGGTGAGAGATCGATCGGCGTCCCTTTCCTCTCGGAGATCGCATTGTACAGGAGAACATCTACGCATCCGTAGTTCTTCTGGATATCCGATATGGCAGATTTGATCGATCCGTTATCCGAACAATCGGCCACACGGTAATCCGCTTCGATGCCTCTGCTGTTCAGCTCTCTGACATATCCCTTGAGAACATTCTCGCGTCTGGCTATGAGCACGACCCTGAATCCTTCGCAGCCGAATTCGGCGGCGATATGGTTGCCGAGCCCCGGTCCCGCTCCGATGATCACGGCTGTCCTTTTGCACATGAATCGATCCTCTTGCCCCGAAGCAGGGTCGTCGGCGATATATGTATCTGCAGATACCGCCGAACGCCGTTCACTTCTTCAGGAATCCTTTGGCCACGGCATAGGTGCGGTCCGCGACCTCGTTGGAGACCCAGCCGTCCGCAAGAGGCTCGAGTTTCAGACCGAGTTTTCCAGCGTATTCTTCGGCGCATTCCTGGAAATGCTCCTGGTCTCCGAGGCCGGTCTGTATCTTCAGGGCCCTTGTGTATCCGGCCATGTCGAGGAGCATCCTCAGCATGTCGTAATCCTTCGTGTCAGTACCCTGGAACAGTTCCATCTTGGACATGAACTCGTCCTGGTCGCAGGCCATCGCCGGCGTGATGTAGAGGACGCCGGGATACTTCTTCAGGAGCTTCAGATAGTTGTCGGTGCTCCCGAGCGGGACGCAGATGCAGTCGTCGCACAGCCTTCCCTCCTTGTCCTTGAAGATCGTGACGGGCATCTTCACGTTCTCGGCCGACCATTGCTCTATGCCTTCCAGTCCTCTTCCGCAGAGCCCGTAGTAGAGCATGACGCCGTCCACCATGCCGTCGATCTTCTTCAGATCGTTCCTGACCTCCTCCTTGAGGTTGGCCGGTTCCTGGTGGAGACCCAGGCTCAGCATCCATATCACGACGTTGTATCCGCCCTCGGGTATCTTCTCGTTCCCGTTGAGAAAGGCCTGTTCGCCTATCGGCGTGTAATCGAGACCGTTCTGATGGAGTTTCTCGATGATGTGCTTCGTATTGTCATTCGTCAGAAGGAAGATCTTCTTCGGATCCGCGTCTTCTTTCAGATTATGCACGAGTTCATCCTCCAATATGGGACAGACCATCATGCAAAGCGTTCCCGATGTCATGGAACTCTACATGACTTGCGGAATATTAAGGCAAAACAGTGACAACTTGGTAACTGCCGTCCCTTTTCACCGCTAAAAGATATATCCCTCAGGCATATGCGGGAAGCATGCCCTTCGAGGAGAACGAATTCGTCTATCTTGTGGATCAAGACGGCAAGAAGCATTGGCTCAAAGTGTCCTTCGGCATGCTGAAGATAGCATCGCTCGGGACCATCGACGGTTCCAGATTCAAGGATCTGGATGACGGTTCGGTCACATCCATAGCCGGGAAACAGTTCACCATATTCAGACCTGGTACTGTGGAACTGATAGAATCGCTGGACCGCGGAGCCCAGATAATAACCCCGAAGGATGCGGCCTCGATACTGTTCAACTGCGACGTCAGATCAGGCAACACAATTCTAGAAGTGGGAGCGGGATCCGGAGCGCTCACAACAGCTCTGACGGCAGCGGTCGCGCCGACGGGAAAGGTCCATACGGTCGAATTCAAAGAGGAGAATGCTCTTCGTGCCTTGAAGAACCTGAAACGCACTGGCCTCGACAGCTACTGGACGTACCAGATAGGCGACGCCAGGGATGCGAAGGTCGAGATCTCCGGCGCAGATGCGCTGATCATGGACATGCCCGATCCCGAGAATGCCTTGGACAACCTTCTTCCGTGCCTCAGGTCCGGCGGAAGGATCTGCGCGTACATCCCCAACACCAATCAGTTGGAGCTGATCGTGAACGCCCTCCGTGAAAGGAATTTCAGCGGTGTGTTCTCCATCGAGATAATGCAGCGCGAGATGGAGGTCCATCGCGGCGGCGTGAGGCCGTCGTTCTCGATGCTGGGTCATACGGGATATCTGGTCTACGGAAGGAAAACTGCCCAGAATTGATCCTTTCCGTCGCTTCACGCGCCCGCGGGAATAGTTTTAATCAGGTACGCGTATGTAGACGCGATGGCCACAGTAGAGATCAGAATCATGCTGAAGAAAGGGGTCGCGGACCCCGAGGGTAGGAACACGCAGAAAACCCTTGAATCTCTCGGATTCGAAGGTGTGAAAAGCGTGAAGACGGTAAAACTCTTCGAGATGGAACTCGATATGAGTCCAGAGGATGCAAAGAAAGCGGGCGAAGAGATGTGCAGGAAGCTCCTCGCCAATCCGGTGATACAGAACTACACAGTGACTGTGAGATGATCCTGTGTCAACAGACAGACTGATGATCAAGCGCGATGTCCCCTTCGAGCTCTACGACGTTGACATACTCTCTGCCAGCGACAGCGAGCTGAAGGAGATCTCGTACGAGATGGGCCTGAGCCTGTCCCTGGACGAGATGAAGACCATCGTTGATTACTTCAAGAAAGAGGGCAGGAACCCCACGGACGTGGAGCTCCAGTCGCTCGGCCAGGCATGGAGCGAGCATTGCTGCTACAAGAGCTCCAAGCCTATACTCAAAGAATTCATATTCGCCATCAACCGCCCGGACATACTCTCGAGAGGGGATGCGGGCGTGATGATATTCGACGACGATTACGGATATGCCCTCAGGATAGAGAGCCACAACCACCCGTCGGCCATAGAGCCGTACGGCGGGGCTGCCACCGGTATCGGCGGTATCGTAAGGGATGTCGTCTGCATGGGAGCTCAGCCGATAGGCCTCGTTGACCCGCTCTGCTTCGGGCCTATAGACTTCGACGGCAAGCTGCCCCCGGGCATTAAGCATCCGCATTATCTGGTGAACGGTGTCGTGTCGGGTATCAGGGACTACGGCAACCGTATCGGAGTTCCGACAATATCCGGCGGATTCTTCTTCGACGAGAAATACACGGGGAACTGCCTCGTGAACGTCGGATGCCTCGGGATCGTCAAGAGGAAAGAGCTCGGCGTGAACCACGCCAGCGGACCCGGCGACGTGATGATCCTCCTCGGAGGACGCACCGGACGCGACGGTATACACGGTGTGACATTCGCTTCTGCGGATCTCACAGCCACATCGGACGAGGACTCCAGGGGAGCCGTGCAGCTCGGCGATCCGATAACGAAGGAGCCGACGATACACGCCTGTATCGAGGTCAACAGCAAAGGCCTCATCACAGGTATGAAGGACCTCGGCGGCGGCGGGCTCAGCTGCGTCGTGGGCGAGATGGCCCTTGAGGCCGGCGGCTGCGGAGCGGACGTCGATCTCGACAAAGTGCCGCTCAAAGAGTCCGGACTCTCCCCGTGGGAGATATGGGTCTCCGAATCGCAGGAACGCATGATGGTCACCTGCAAGCCGGAGAACGTGGATAAGATCCTGAAGATATTCGACATGTGGGATGTTCTCGCTACGCCTGTGGCCAGGACAACGGACGTTCCGCACACGCGTCTCTTCTGGAAAGGACAGATGATATTCGATATGGACCTCGAGTTCCTGACGGGCGGACCGGTCTACAGAAGGCCGTACACGCTCCCGAAGGTCTCGACCAAAGCGGACGAGGTCTTCCCCAAGCTGAAAGGCTGCAACGAGACCCTCATCTCGATGCTCTCGGACTTCAACGTCGCATCGAAGGAGTGGGCGATACGCCAATACGACCACGAGGTCAGGGCATCGACGGCCATCAGGCCGATGGTCGGAAAGCTCAACATGACCGGTCCCGGCGATGCATCGGTGCTCACCCCCGTTCCGGGAAGGCTCAAAGGTCTCGCAGCTGCGGTCGGATGCAACCCGTGGTTCACGGCCGCGAATCCGTACAACGGAGGCATGTCGTCGGTGGATGAGGCGTGCCGCAACATAATCGCGGTAGGAGCGAGGCCGAATGCTCTGACGGACTGTCTCAACTTCGGGAACCCGGAGAAGCCGGAGCGTCTCGGAGAGTTCAGGGAAGCGGTCAGAGGCATCGGCGAGCTCTGCAAGAAGATGAATCTTCCGATACCGTCCGGCAACGTGAGCCTTTACAACGAGGCTCCGGGCGGCATACACATACTCCCGACGCCGATGATACTCGGCTGCGGGCTCATAGACGATGTGAGGAAGGCCGTCACCGCCGATCTGAAGAAGGACGGCAGCAGGATCTACATCATAGGCGAGACCAAGGACGAGATGGGCGCGTCGCTCCTCTTCCGTAAGTTCGGCGGAAAGGGCGGGGACGTCCCCGGCGTCGATGCCGACAACCTCATGAGACTCACCGACGAGGTCCTGGATGCAATGGACAAGAGGCTCGTCCTCAGCTGTCACGACTGTTCCGACGGCGGCCTTGCGGTCGCGGCGGCGGAGATGTGCATATCCGGGGACATCGGGGCCGATCTCGACCTCGCGCCCATGGGCGACCTCGATACGCACAGGAAGCTGTTCTCGGAGAGCAACACCCGCTGGCTCGCGGAGGTCTCGGAGAAGGATGCGAAAGCGTTCGAGAAGATCATGGGTCACGATGCGGTATGCATCGGACGCACGGGCGGCAACAGATTCAGGGTCAAGGATACGAAGATAGACCTTTCCGTCGCAGAGATGAGGAAGGCCTGGAGCGATCCTATGTGGAAGGCAATGGGAGGCGGTGCCCAATGAAAGCGAAGGATGTGAAGGTATGCGTCCTCAGGATAGAGGGGACGAACTGCGAGGATGAGATGTACGAGGCCTTCAAGGTCGTGGGGGCATCCCCGGAGAAGGTGCATCTCAAGCAGCTCGCCGGCCAGGTCGACGACGATCTGAAGAGGGATCTCGAGGATTACGACATACTCGCCCTTCCGGGCGGATTCTCCGCCGGGGACTATGTCCGCGCGGGAGCGATATTCGCCGCGAGGATCAAATCCACCGTCGGACCGAAGCTCGTCGATTTCGTCGACGCGGGAAAGCCCGTTCTGGGCGTGTGCAACGGTTTCCAGATACTCGTGGAGCTCGGACTCCTTCCGGCGTTCGATGAAACGATGTCGCCGCAGCCTACGGCAGCCCTGTACACCAACGATTCGGCAAGGTTCGAATGCCGCCCGACACTTCTCAGGAACGACAACCGCGGCAAGTGCATCTTCGCTTCGGAGATACCGTCGAAGAAGATCCTGATGATACCGTCGGCCCACGCGGAAGGGAAACTTCTGAGCATGGATCCGAAATTCGTCGAGAAGCTGGAGGACAACGACCAGATCGTGTTCCGCTACGTCGGTCCGAACGGCGAGAAGGCAGAGTACCCGTGGAATCCCAACGGTTCGCCGTCGGACATCGCGGGCATATGCAACCCGGCCGGGAACGTCATGGGCATGATGCCCCATCCGGAGCGTGTGATATCGAGATTCACGCACCCGGACTGGACGAGAGGATACTCTTCCGAAGAAGGGGACGGCCTCGTGGTCTTCCGCTCGGTGATGGACAAACTTCTAAAATGAACACAGGGGGGTGATAACCCCCCGATTTTCGTTCAAAGATCGACCCTGAGGTCGACGCGGCTCCCGTCAGTGAGGCTGAGGGTCCTTCTGAGATGGTATTGGCAGATGATCTCGATGACCTCTTTGTAGTGGGATCTCTCCGGGACCACGACCGCACACTCTATGTTGCGTATCTTCGCCTTGTATGCGATGACGTCGCCGAAGCTCCTTCCTTCGCTGGAGAATCCGTGGACGAGATGTCCGGCCGTGCTCCTGATGAGATCGAGCTTTCCGACGTCCTCTTTGTCGATGGTGAGGTTCAGCGTCCCTTCGAAGGGTCTGAATCCGAGTACGGACTCGAATTGATCCATGTACTGCTTCTGACAGATGTAGTAGCCGCCTTCGCCCATTCCCGAGGTGACGCTTCCGTGGATGACGATGTGATCCGCAAGTTCGAACACGCGGCGGTATTCGTTATACTCTTTCTTGAGTTCGTCAACGCCCTTCTCGGTGAGCTTTATGCGCTGCCTTCTGGCCCCGAGGTCGCGGACGATGAGCTTCTCGTCCAGAAGTTCGAGGATCCTCTTAGATGCCGACTGTTGGCTCATTTCCAGTGTGCTTCCGAGCTCGCGGGAGGATACGGCGATGTAGTCGTCAATGCCGCCTAGAAGAGCGATCTTTCTCAGAGCGAAGGTGTATTTCTCATCCATCATCGCTGTATCTGCCGTTCTCAATAAATATGTTACCATAAAACGATTAGGTATCAACGCGAGTTGTAGGGGAGAAGAAAAGGTGGGAAATGGTTTAGATCCTGTCCATCTCGATCCACTTGGATGTGGAACCGAGGGATGACAGGAGAGCGACTGCAATAGCGATGACGAGCAGAGCGGCTCCGAAAGGCTTGTTCACGGTTCCGTTGATGAGGTCGCATATCAATACGGCGACGTTGAGGAAACAGATGAAAAGCAATCCGTACCAGTTCCCCTTACCGTTCTGGTAGAGGAAGCCGGCGGACGCGAAGAACATAACTGCGATAAGCAGCATGAGTCCAACGCTCCATAGCACGTTGCTGCTGTTGGCATCGAAATTCCAGGCCATAGCCGCTATTGCCACGATACCGCCGATGATTGCCAGGGCGGATGCGGCGACGACATTGCTAGGTCTCTCGTTCATAAATGCACCTGTTGGTCGAATAGACATCCTTTTTATTAACTCTTCTGTCAGAAGTATGCTGGAAATTGTTTGAAGGGGGAGTTTTTCCCCCTAGAGCATTACGCTTTGGCCAATACGGCCATCGACTGTATGCCGATGTAGATGATTGCGAGTATCGAGCATACGGGCTCGAACATCTCCATGCTCGATGTCAACGCCATGTATGCGACGATGACAATGGCTACGAAACCCACTCCGCCGAGGACCATCTTCTTGTCGGCCCAGTTCTGGATCGTCATGACGATGACGGCGAACAGGGCGAACACGCCCAACGCGGATGCGATGGGGGTGTGGAAGGTGCTGTCGGATGTGAAGATCCCGATGCCCATGAGGCATATTCCGGCGAAGGCAATGATGACGCCGAACGATGTTCCGCCGACCGTGTCGTTCTTGCATGCGAACAGGATGCCGAAGATCGCCGTCAGAACTCCGCCCATGAGGCAGAAGCCGAGGTTGAATAGCATCTTCGCGCCTTCGAAGCTGGAGACGCCAAGGTCGCTCATCATGTCCTCTCCGAATACCCACGTCGTGTCGATGGACGCGGCGAAGAGCCATGAGAATATGACTACGGCAACCGCCAGGATGCCTGTGAAGCCTACGTTCCCGTAGGACACTTTGTCCGAATTCATGGGCCGAACTCTCTTTTAGTCAATAAATAACTATGCTCCACGAAATCACGGAAAACGTTATCAGTACATTCAATGCTAACGAAGGAAGGAAGGGTTCCAATGAGATTCGTATACTTCGTGGGCACGGCAGGCAGCGGGAAGAGTACGCTGGTAAAAGCGTATAAGGAATGGCTCGACAACAACGGCGTGGATTCGATGATCGTGAATCTCGATCCCGGCGTCGACACGATACCTTACGAGGCGGACATCGACATCAGGGAATGGGTCGCACTCGACGAGGTCATGGAGGAATATTCTCTCGGACCTAACGGTGCTCAGGTCGTCGCCGCCGATCTCATGGCGGTCAACGTGAAGAAGCTCACCGATGTACTGGATAAGGTCAAGACGGAATACGTTCTCGTGGACACGCCCGGACAGCTCGAGCTGTTCGCGTTCAGGGAGTCGTCCAACGTCATCATCGACGCTCTCGGAAAAGAGAAATCGCTGGTCGTCTACCTTTCGGATCCGATGCTCTGCAAGACATCGAACGGATTCGTTTCCAACCTTGTCCTTTCGTCGCTGGTCCAGTTCAGGCTCCAGCTGCCGGTTTTCAACGTCCTGACGAAGACAGACCTCATACAGGAGGCCGAGAAGAACAAGCTCCTCAACTGGTACACCGATCCGGAGAGCCTTTACGACGATCTCCTTGACAACGACAAGAGTCCCGAGACCGTCGTCGGTTCGGAACTCTACAGAGCGCTGGAGAACGTCGGGATATTCGGCGAGATGCGTGCGGTCTCGGCTACCGAGAACATAGGTCTCGAGGAGCTTTACGCCGCAACGCAGCTCGAATTCTTCGGCGGAGAGGATACGGACCCGGAGTGATGTTCATCCGAACATAAGGGCGGGAGCCTGTTTTACCTTGTTCCTGCCCGCTTCGAGCACTTTTATCTTCGCTTTGAGGAAATCATCGGCCGTGACAGTGTCGCGTCCGTCCCTTATGGCCAGCATACCGGCCTCGGTGCAGATCGATTTGATCTCCGCTCCGGAAGCACCTTCCGTCATGTCGGCGATCTTTCTTGCGTCGACATCCTCGGCGGTGTTCATGTGGGCGATGTGGATCTTGAATATCTCCGTGCGTCCCTCGATGTCCGGGAGTCCGATATCGATGATACGGT
Organism: uncultured Methanomassiliicoccales archaeon; assembly: GCA_964640935.1. Lineage (GTDB taxonomy): Archaea > Thermoplasmatota > Thermoplasmata > Methanomassiliicoccales > Methanomethylophilaceae > CAZXIY01. The sequence continues at coordinate 10,223 of CAZXIY010000006.1, read as the reverse complement.
CGAATCTTCCGGGTCTGAGGAGAGCGTCGTCGAGTATGTCGGGCCTGTTGGTCGCTCCGATGATCTTGACGTTGCTCATGGGCGTGAATCCGTCGAGCTCCGAAAGGAGCTGCATAAGGGTCCTCTGGACCTCTCTGTCCCCGGATGTCGCGACATCGAGCCTCTTCGCTCCGACCGAGTCGAGTTCGTCGATGAATATTATGCTGGGTGCCTTCTCTTTCGCAAGCTCGAAGAGCTCGCGTACGAGCCTCGCTCCCTCGCCGATGTATTTCTGGACGAGTTCGGATCCGACGAGCCTTATGAACGTAGCGTTCGTCGCATGGGCGACGGCCTTTGCCATGAGGGTCTTTCCGGTGCCCGGAGGCCCGACGAGAAGGACGCCTTTCGGCGGTTCGATACCGACCTTCGCGTAGAGCTCGGGTCTGAGGAGCGGATCCTCGACGGCTTCGCGAAGCTCCAGCATCTGCTGTTTGAGTCCGCCGATGTCGTCGTATGTGATGTTCGGCTTGTCGACGATCTCGGCGCCCGTGACCACAGGGTCAAGAGGGGCCGGGAGGACGCTCATGACCGAAAGGGACTGCTTGTTGAGGGAGACCCTCGATCCGGGGATAAGATCCTCGGGCGGGCAGTATGTGGATACGGAAACGATGAAATCGGGGCCGGTGGAGCTCTTCACGACGACGCGGTTGTCCGGGAGGATGTCCCTGAGCGTCCCTATGATGAGCGGAGGGCTCTTCAGCCTCTCCATCTCGGTCCTGATCCTGGTGAGGTCCTTCTGCAGTCTGAATAACTCACTCTCCGAATAGCGCTTCTCATTCTCAGCGTTCTGGAGATCTTCCATCAATCTGACATTCTTCTCCTCAAGCGCCATGACCTTGGTCTTGAGTTCCGATGTCAATTCGTCATTTTGGGAGCTGTCCATCTGCATTACACTTCCGTGGTTCTCCTCTATACCCCCAACCTTTATTATTCTAATGTCGCGCGACCCACCCGTCCCGAAGCGGGCCTGCCGCCGGACATGTGCCCTCCTTCCCTTCGGGACGCACAGCGAATCCCTCCGTTCGAAGGAAAACGATGGAATGTTTATCTATGTCGTCGTTCTAATGACGTATCGATGATCTGCGAAATGTGCGGTAAGGAAGTGCCGGTCACCAAACCGGTGTTCATCGAAGGTTCTAGGCTCGACGTTTGCCCCAACTGCGCCAAATTCGGTGACGAGAACAGGGGAAATGCACCGTCGAAAGGCGCCGCACCGGCACCGAGCGCACAGGTCATCGAACAGAGACTTCAGAAGCGCGAGAAGCGCATGCAGACCAAGGACGTCTATGCCGGAACGGAGACGGTGGAGCTCGTCGACGACTACGGCGGAAAGATCAGGGACGCACGTGTCGCGAGAGGCATGGACATGGATAAGTTCGCGGCCTCGATAAGCGAGAAGAAGGGCACGCTCGCCAAGATAGAGGCGAATGACCTCATACCCGACGACAAGCTCCTCAAGAAATTGGAGAAGGCATTGGATATCTCCCTCAGGGAGACGGTGTCCTCCGGCGGGAGCATCGGCGGAGGGGCGTCCGGTAACAAGATGACCCTCAGCAATTTCATCAGAAAAGGATGATTCACTTTCTCATGACCGATTCGTAGGTACGTTCTACGAACGGTCCTATATCGACTCCGCGGTCCCTCAGGACCAGCAGTCCCGCCGCCGCGATGTCGATATTCAGTTTCTTCTGTACGACGTTGCACTCGGAGATGAAATCCCTCTTCTCCATACCGGCCTCGACGGCCTCGGTCATGAGCATCGGGAACACATCCGTGCTCTTCTGCTGTTTGGCCGGTTGCTGTTTGGCTGGCACAGAGGTTTTGCTTCCTGCGGAAGCAATAAGTTCGCGGGACGGTCTGTATGCCACGGGGACATCCACTTCCGCGACATCGAAGGACGGTTTCAGATATTCGCCGTTCTTTTCCAGTACGCCTGCGGTCAACATCGCCGCCAGGACCTTCTGAGCGTCGCCGTACGGCATCCAGTGGAGATCCATGGATATGCTCATCAGGAACTCCTTCTCCGTTATGACGTTCTTCCCTTTGTTGCGGAGGAACGCGGCAGCGCAGGTGATCAGACTGTCGGTCATACTGTGTCTTTGATGATGGAAGAGATATAAAAACTGACGGAACGGCAAGCTGTTCGCATACACGTCCGGGTGTTCGGTGGCACAGCATATCGTCTGCGAAGACAGCGAATACATCTGGCACTGATATGTGCCCGTTGTACGGCAGATTCTGCGGTCCGATCAGCCGCAGTACGGGTGCGGCGTTGTGCAGATATGCTGAAATATTGCATCGACAGTGTACGGGCAGTTGCGGTACAGGGTCGTTCGCCGACCATAACCTTTATAATTAAGACCCTAATATCCGAAACACTCCGGTATGGTGAACTAATGAAGTACACTAGATTTGAGAAGGCAAGGATCATCGGTGCAAGGGCGCTTCAGATTTCGTTCGGTGCACCCGTTCTCGTAGATTATCCAGCGGATATGCTGGATCCGATCGACATCGCCATGCTGGAATACGATAGGGACATGATCCCGATCACAGTTAACAGAGAATGAGGTTTACACATGAGTGAAGCGGAGAACACCGAATTATTGGTCGCAGAGGACATCTATCTGACCTCCGGCGTACACATCGGCACACAGCAGAAAAGCGCTGACATGAAAGATTTCATCTACAAGGTCAGGCAGGACGGATTGTACGTCCTTGACGTCAAGAAGACGGACGACAGGATAAGGGCAACAGCCAAGTTCCTCGCCCGTTTCGACCCCAAGAGGATCCTTGTCGTTTCGGCGAGGCAGTACGGACAGAGACCTGCAAGAGAATTCTCGAAAGCAATAGGAGCTCCTGCGTTCGCGGGCCGTTTCGTTCCCGGAACACTCACAAACCCGATGAACGACGGATTCATCGAGCCCGAAGTCATCCTCTGCACAGACCCCGCAGCGGATAAACAGGCCCTCAAAGAGGCTCTGGACGTCGGAATACCGATCATCGCCATGTGCGATGCCAACAACGAGACAAGGAACGTCGACCTCGTCATCCCCACCAACAACAAGGGAAGGCGTGCTCTGGCGTGCATCTACTGGGTCCTCGCAAGAGAAGTCCTTATCGCAAGGGGAGACATCAAGGATCCCGCGGACTTCACGATGGAGATCGAGGACTTCGAGTCGAAGCTCTGAGTCGTATTCCGGACACGGACAAACCCTTTATCTTACAACCCCTTTCACTTTTACCATGCGTTATCCTGCTGTAGCGGGGCGTTTTTACCCGCTTGAGAAAGATGTTCTTTTGAACGAGATACAGCGTTGTTTCGAGCACCCTATCGGTCCCGGGAAGATCGGGAACAGAGGGAAGGACAGGCGCATCGTGGGTGCAGTCGTCCCTCACGCGGGTTATCAGGCATCCGGCATGAATGCCGCCCACGTCTACAAGAGCATCGCGGAGGACGGTCTTCCGGAAGCTTATGTCGTCATCGGACCGGATCATTACGGCGTTCCGTTCGACGCGGTGATGTGCAGCGACCCTTATCTCACACCTCTGGGAGAATGCAAGGTCCACAGAGAGATAGCCGGAAAGCTCAGCGAATACATCATCGACAGTCCGAACGCCCATAGGTTCGAACACTCCATCGAAGTGGAGCTTCCGTTCATTCAGTACATAGACCCAGATCCGCACGTCGTTCCCGTGATCATGCACAGGCAGGACCGCGCCGAGGCGGAGAAGGTCGCCGCGGCCGTAAGAAAGGCATGCGAGGGTCACGACGTGATAGTCATAGCATCCAGCGATCTTTCGCATTACATACCGAGGGATGCCGCCGCAAGACTGGACGGGATGGTCCTCGATAACATAGCCAGATTGGACGTGAACGGTCTGTATTCTGCTATCGAGGAGTATGACATATCCGCCTGCGGATACGGTCCGATCGCCGCTGCGATCATGGCCACGCAGCCCTCGAAGGCAAGGATACTGAAGCATTCAGATTCATGGGATTCTCTCGGTTACGACATTCAGAAAGTGGTCGGATACGGTACGGCGGTCCTGGAAAGATGATAATCTGGGACTTATCGCCAAACCGACACAATTAAAATCTATAGAGGCGGATAACACATCATGAGTGATGGTAAGTTTTGCATTAAATGCGGATGTGCCGTTCCTGCCGGGGCCCAGTACTGTCAGCAGTGCGGTTCGCCGATCGCAGGAAGCGATGCGGAGAAGCAGAGGGACGACATGTACAAGGAGTATGACAATGCCGTTAAGGACGCGAGGATGACATGGCTGACGTTCCTGCTAGTTATCTATGCTGTCCCAGCGATAATATGGGCCGCGTGGGCCCTCATGGATATGACGGCCATAACCAACACGATATGGAACAATACGGAGTTCCAAAGTTGGCTGGTGTCCCATTCCACTGTTACGATAGACACCGTCAGGACGTATGTTACGGCGATCGCGTACATGATATTGGCGAGCGGCGTACTCACTGCGGTAAGTCTCGTCTGCGTCGTCAAGCGCAAGTGGTGGATGGTAGCCGTTATAACATGTTTCATTGCGGCATTCCTCTGCATAGGGTCTATCTTCGGTATGCTCATAGGCATACTCGTCGGATGGATGATCTACTCTGCGAAGGACTCGTTCACTGACGTCCCGAAGGATGCCGACAAAGAGACCCAATGATCTTTTGGGGGACATTCCCCCATTTTAACCATTTTTGTGTTTTGTTTTACCACAGGTTTTTATTTAGAATAGTGGAATAAGCATTTATGTCTGAAGAAGACGAGTACGAGGGCTTCTGTCCTCACTGCGGCGCCAAGCTGCGTAAAGGCACAGCATACTGCCAGGACTGCGGTTCGGTGGTCAATGCCGCCGAAGCCACGCAGTCGCAGAACACGCAATATCAGAATAACAGCAATTCCGGAAAGGACCTCAGCGGCCGCCTGACATTGGTGACCGTTCTGTTGGGACTTTATACGGCCTTGGTCCTTGTCATGGGTATATCGGTCATTGTCAGCACGGATTCGATAATGAACGCTCTGACCACCAGCGCGGACTGGCCGAGCATAGTCCAGCAGTTCCGCGATCTGTACGGATGGGATGAGGCTCAGACCATCGACATGTTCCGTTCGACGCTCGGATGGCTTGGATATTATATGATCGGAGCGGGAGTCGTCGGGATCATCGGTTGTGTCTGCGGAATAATGAAGAAATTCTGGGCACTGGGACTCATAATGTACATCATTGCGACCGTTATGATGGCGATGACGATCATCGGTCTCATAGTCGGTGTCCTCGTGACGTACTACTACTCTACGACCAAACCAGTATTCACTAATTGAACAACAGGGGGTATTCCCCCCTACATACTTTTTTCATCGAATTTCGGATGGGATCGTCCCGTCGCATGTCTGTTTTTCTCATTCATGCCTCGTCTGGACCGTAATCTGGTATGCCTCTAATCGAGCCATGGGAACATTTATTTATCTGGCACTTTGTTTTATGCAGACATGATGGGTGGGAAAGACAAAGTTTGTCCGCGTTGCGGCAAAAAGATCCCGTCTTCGGAAGACTACTGTCTGGAATGCAGCGGTGCCGTTTTCATAGATGAGGACAAGCAGCGCATACTCGATCGAGAATACAGGGTCAGGAAGGCAGACAGCCGTGCGAAGATGGCGTCTATCCTGGCGGGCCTGTATTCCGCCGTGTGCATAATCGGCGGAGCCCTAGCGGTCATCTCCACCGACACGGTGGTATCGCTGATGAAATGTTTCTTCTCCAACGATCAGTGGATCTATGTGATGGAGCAGATCGGCGTAGCAACCGAGAAGGAGCTGAAGGAGCTTTTGGTGTCGTCCGGTTACCTAGCATTGGTCAGCGGCCTCCTGGCCCTGGTGGCATCGGTAACGACTCATCTCCGTAAGTATTGGTCTGCGGCGATAGCATTCACCATCGCGGCGGCTGTCGTTATCTTCCTCGGATTCACGTTCGCGCCGAAGGCTCAGCAGGTCGGCGTTCTGATATCGGACTCCATACTCTTGGTGATCGGACTGCTGGTGGCGTACACGATATTCGTGTCCAGGGCGGCATTCATCGCCAGGGAAGCATAAAAAAGGAAAAACGATACGGCGTTCGAGACGCCGTATCGGTTCATATTTTTTTCAGGAAGCCGAGGTTCGGCTCGTAGACGAGACCTTTATCCATCAGGGAATTCGAGATCTCCTCCACTTCGTCGGACGATATGCCCTCGGAGGCGGCGCGTCTCTCGACCTCGTCCCTCGGAGCTCCGCGTTCGCTGTCGAGCTCATCGAGGATCCTCAGAATGATATCCTCTTTGTCGGCGCTCGGTGCGGCGTCTCCGGATCCGCGATCGTCCTTATCCATGTCCAATTCGTCGGGCATGTCGCTCATGTCCTCGGGCAGACCGAGATCCACAGCTCTGTCGGGGAGCAGGAGCCTCATAGCTCCCTGTATGAGCTTGAGGTACTTCGACGAATCCGGGAATCCGTATTGGTCCAGAGCGGTTGTTATGCCGTTCGCATCCTGCGTCGAGAATCCCTTGGCTATCAGATCATTGGCGGTGACGTTGGGTACCTGCAGCGCCTCTTTCATGTCGAGGAGTCTCTTCCACATGGACTGGGCGGCCTCGAGGACCCACAGATTGCGTGTCTCGTCGCTGATGTTGATTATATGCTCCGGACGGACGGTCACATAGACCCTTCCTTCCTCCGGGGAGTACGTTTTGACCTTTCCGACCACGGCTACGAATGACGGCGTCTCAAGGTCGGCCATCGCGGCAGCGGCCTCGGGCTGGAATTTCCCGACGTTTATGAAGTAGTTCCCGACCACGTCCTGGATCCTTCCTCTCCACATCGGTTCCTCCTCGGTACCGGAATTCTCCTTCTCCAGGAGGACGCCGGCCACCAGGACCCTGTTGACGGTCGCTCCCAGCGGGGTGATCAGATAAGACGGGGATTTCTCGTCGTCGCCTTTCTTCTCGAGGGAAGATGAATTCAATTCTCCCGCGAAGATCCTCCATGCGGTCTCTCTCGCGTTCATATCGCTCCCTCCACTTCGGCAAGGAGTTTGGCAGCCTCGGCCGGGACATCTACGTTCTGAAGCTTTGCCTCTCTGACTATCATCATCGGGCCGTAGTCGTCGCTCATGACGTTCCCGCGTATCGTTACGCGTTTGACGAGGACCTTCTCCCTCATCTCCTTGGCCACGATCTCGGCCCCGCGGGCCTTGGCGAGGTCAGTTGCCATCTTGAGCGTCACTCCGGTGATCTTCTCGGTGCAGTCGCTGTTCAGTATCGCGCTGATAGCTCCCGTCCCGTCGTCGACCACGAGTTTCATCCTGACGTCGAGGACAGGCGTCACCGATCCGTGGGCCAGGCATTCGTCGTTGAGTATGGAGCGGTTGCACTGCGGGCATCTTTTGATGAGCCCGCTGCCGGACCTGACGTCGACGATTGTCCCGCTGAGCATTATGTCCAGGCCGCCGCCGTTCTTGACGATCTCTCCGACGGTCTTTGTGCTGCATCCGCCGATGTTCGCATTGCCGAACGTGTCGTCGACCCTGGTCAGTTCGCATCTGTCGCCGAGGTTCAGCTGCGGGATGCCCTTCCATGCGCGTATGTATCCGTTCTTCACGCAGAGGGTCTCTCCTTCCTTGATGCCGAAATCGTTCCATGCCGAGAATTGGACCTTCCCCGTATCGTCCGCGATTATGCCGGAGTATACCGTTTTGGGCTCTCCCTTCACGCTGACGTTCCTCGTCTCTACGGTGAGCACGCGTCCGGTCACCGTAACGCTGCCGATCCCTTCTCTGAGCTCGCCGATCTTCATCTCTTTTGCCGGAGATGACGATGAGAAATTGCTCTCAGGAACGTCTATCTTGACGTCATCTGCCTTCTCGACGACGCCTTTGTTGCCGACGTTGATCTGCACGCGGTCGTTCCATTTCTTGGTGTAGCAGTTCTTGAATCTGTATACCGAGCCCTTCGCGAGCTCGTCCACATCCTCCCATATAGTGAAGGACGCATTCCCAGTATCGTCCCCGAGCAGTCCGGAGACTATTGTCTTCTGGACGCCCTTGGCGCTGATCTGTTTCTTCTCGTTGAACAGGACCTTTGCGGTTATGTCCACGTTCTGTTCGGTGCCGTTGAGGTCGCCGATCTTCTTCGATACGTTCTCGGCGGTGACGAAACCTATGTTGCTCCCGCCGTGCTTCCTCAGGATGCCCCTCATTGCGGCATCCGCATCGAGATGGTATTTGTTGATGTACGTGTCGAGCTCCTCGAGCAGCACGCTGTCGTCGACCTTTACTTCTTTAAGCGCCTTTTTCAGTTCTTCAAGATGAGGCGTCAGTTCTTCTTCATTCATACTATCGACTCCTTTTTCGCGGGCATCCGCAGGTGCCCGAGAAGCGATGTCATCACCTCCTTATAAAGATTAGAGGGGGGAGGTGACCGAAAGTGGTGTCCGACGGACCGATCAGACAACGGACTAAGGGATGCGTCGGAACCTCAACGTTTATATCTGCAAAACCAATCAGAGGATATGGTTCCCAAGAAGAAGATCGATTCGATTCTTGATGATTACGATCCCAGCGACATAACCATCGCGACACTTTGTTCACATTCATCACTGCAGATCTTCCACGGGGCCCGTAAGATGGGCTTCAAGACCATGGGTATAACGATATCCCATGACACGAGATACTACGACGCTTTTCCTCTGGCCAAGCCGGATTCCATTGTGAAATACAAGGATTTCGAGGACATGGAGGACAGGGTCGGCGAACTTCAGGACAAGAATGTCATCATCATCCCGCACGGCTCCTTCGTCGAGTACATGGGACCCAAGAGATTCGAGAACTACGAAGTGCCAGTATACTGCAACCGTGCCGTTCTCCAGTGGGAATCCGACAGGGACATGGAAAGAGAGTGGCTGACATCTGCCGGCGTCCCGATGCCCCGCATATTCACCGATGCGAGGGAGATAAGCGAGCCGGTCATGGTGAAGTACCACGGAGCGAAAGGCGGACGCGGATTCTTCATCGCCAAGGATTACCCGGACTTCAAGATGTCCATCGACAACACCCAGCCTTACACCATACAGGAGTACTGCCTCGGAACGAGGTACTATCTCCATTTCTTCTACGCCCCGTTCAAGGACGACGGATACAGGCTCAAGAGGGGCGGTTCCCTGGAACTGCTTTCCATAGACAGGAGGGATGAGAGCAACATCGACGAGATGTACAAGCTCGGTTCCGTGGAGGATGCGAAACGCCACGGCCTCCACCCTTCATTTGTCGTGACGGGGAACACGCCTGTGGTGATCAGGGAATCGCTGCTCCCGAAGGCGTTCGATATGGCCGAGAGGGCCGTCAACCGTTCCTACGAGCTCTTCGGCGGCATGTGGGGGCCGTTCTGCCTCGAGACAGTTGTCACAGATAAATTGGAATTCAGGGTCTTCGAGATATCGACGAGGATAGTCGCGGGCACTAACCCGTTCATCTCCGGATCGCCTTATGCGGACCTGATCTACCCAGGACTCAGCACCGGAGGAAGGATAGCGATGGAGATAAAGAACGCTATCAACGACGGAAAGCTCAAGGACATCATGACATAAGGTTAATTACGGCACTGCTGTTACACAAGGGAAACGGGGTATGTTGATGGTATCTAAAAGGCTTCAGAACGTGCCGGTCTCAGGCACTGTAGCTATATCCAATCTTGTCAGTCAGATGAAAGCGGAGGGCGTTGATGTCATATCGTTCTCCATGGGAGAGCCAGATTTCACGACTCCCGGCAACATCATAGATGCTGCCGTTGACTCTCTGCATTCGGGTTTCACGCATTACACGCCGTCGACGGGTATCCCGGAGCTCAAGAAAGCGATAGCGGACATGGAGAAGAACGGCAACAACATACCGTGTGCTCCGGAGAATGTCCTGGTCACACCGACGAAGCAGGCGATATTCATGATCGCCCTGGCATATCTGGATCCCGGCGACGAGGTACTCCTTCCGGACCCTGCCTGGGTCTCTTATGAAGCAGTCATACGCCTCGCGGGAGCCGTTCCGGTCTACGTTCCGACATACTTCAACGATAATTTTGTCATCAACCCCGACAACGTGGTCAAGGCGGCGGCCGAGAACACCATCCTCGCGGTCATGTT
>CAZXIY010000005.1:0-30783 GCA_964640935.1 uncultured Methanomassiliicoccales archaeon | reverse complement strand
CGAGAAGGCCAGATCCGTCAACGTTCTGTTCGCGAAAAAGGCGATCGAGCTCGGAGGCTCCCCGTCGGCAGAACACGGCATCGGAAAGATCAAGACCGGGTACATCGGAATGATGTATGGCGAAAAAGGAGTAAGGGAGATAGTGGCCCTCAAGATGAGAATGGATCCGCACCTGATATTCAACCGCGGCGACATGGTCGTGATAGAATGAAGATAACGGTATTCGTGAAACAGGTCCCAGATACATCGCTCATAGAGATAGACGAGGACGGGACCCTGCACAGAGAAGGCGTCCCGTCCATGCTCGATCCGTTCAGTTTCTTCGCCTTGAAGATGGCGGTAAGAATGAGGGATTCCGTCGGAGGAACGGTGACTGCTGCCACAATGGGGCCGCAGCAGGCAGAATCTGCACTGATCAGATGTCTGGAATACGGGGCGGACGATGCCTATCTGCTCTGCGACAATGCGTTCGCGGGATCGGACACCTGGGCCACCGCACGTACCCTCGCTGAATTCGTGAATAAGAACCCCTGCGATATCGTGTTCTGCGGAATGCAGGCCGCGGACGGCGACACCGGCCAGGTCCCTGCCGAATTATCGATCCTTTTGGGTCGTGAATTGGCCAGTTACGTTACAGACTTCGAATTCAAGGACGGTGCCCTTTTCGTCCATCAGAATTACAACGAAAGGAGACGTGTCATAAGGCTCGACCGTCCGTCCGTGATATCCGTATCGAGAGGGCCGATCGAGAGCGAAGGGCTCCCGAGCATCAGCGACTACCTGAAAGCAAGAGAGAGACCGGTGAACGTGGTCGGAAGGGTCGATCTCGGACTGGGACTCTATTCGGTCGGATCAAAGGGATCCCATACGAAGGTCACGGCCGTTTCAACACCAATGCCTGTCAAAAGAGATCATTCGGTCATCGACGGTACAGATGCATCTGCTGCCGCCGAACATATCATCAACGAGGCGATAGAATGAGCGGCACAGGCAGTTCATGCTCGTCCGGAAGTTGTTCATCTGGCAGCTGTTCTTCCGGCAATTGTTCCGAGGACAGGCTTCCGCCAGGTATGCTGGCACAATACGATATCAATCGCGATGTCGGTCTCGGAACACTCATATGGGCTGAAACGAGAACCGTTAACGGACGTATCGAGTTGGATCCTGCGGTGCCCGAGATAATGGGCAAGGCCAAGGAGCTTTCGGATGATAGGATATTCATTATGATCTTAGGAGATTCGGATATCAAACCGATATACGATGTTCTTTTCTCCTACGGGGCGGATACAGTCTACCACATCAGGAACAAAGACCTCTGCATATACAATCCGGAGGCTTACGCAGAGTGCCTCGCGGATCTCTCTGATAGATTGAAACCAGCCAATATCCTTATTGCTGGCACAGTATGCGGAAGAGAGGTCGCTCCTCTCACCGCGGCCATGCTTCAGACCGGGCTGACTGCAGATTGTACTGAACTGTCGATGAAGGACGACAGGCTTATCATGACAAGACCTGCCCTCGGCGGGAACATACTTGCCACCATCGTCTGCGACACGTTCCCTCAGATGGCCACTATCCGTCCGGGAACGTTCCGCACACCTGAACCTATAGTTGGCAGGAAAGGGACGGCGATCAACCGTCCGTTCACACCCAAGATGCTCAAGAATATCGTATCGGAGGTCACCGACGATGACAGTGACGACATATCTGACGCAAAGATCCTGATATCCCTCGGCAACGGCATCAAGGACAGGAAAATGGTAGATGTCGCCGAGGATGTGGCATCGAAGCTCGGCGGAAAGGTATCATGCTCGCGTGTGCTGGTGGAGAAAGGGTGGTTAAGTGCCAGAAGACAGGTCGGGCAATCCGGAAGGAACGTATCGCCGGACGTCTACTTCGCATTCGGGATCTCGGGGTCGGTGCAGCATCTCGCCGGCATACATGCGAAAAAGATCATTGCGGTGAACAGCGATCCGAATGCTCCGATACACGATATCGCCGACGAGAGCATAATAGGTGATGCTTCCGAGATCCTCAGAAAGATGGACGAAAAACTCAGATCACTTGGACAATGACCTGATTGTAGCATACACTTGGTCAGCATGTCCTTCGGTATTCACATTGTGCCAGACGGCCTCGATCTTACCATCCTTTCCAACGATGAATGTCGTTCTGACGGCCTGTCCGACCGCATCGTCCCATGCCCCAAGCAGGGATATCGCCGAATGGCCGGCGTCAGAGAGGAGCTTTATCTTCAGACCGTTCGAGATCATTAATTTCGCATGCGATTCTCTGCTGTCCGGACTTATCCCGAGAACGGGGATGTTCCGTATCATCAGCCTCGGATACAGACCGTTGAGGTCGACAGCCTCCGAAACGCTGTCCCGATCTGTATCGGACGGATAGATGTAAAGGATGTACCTTATGCCGCGGAGAAGACCGGACCTGAACGTATCGCCGTTCTCGTCCGGCAATCCGAATTCGGGAATCTCGTCCCCGCATTCCATCTCAGAACAGACTCCCGGCGGACCTCTCGATCAGCGGCTGAAGTATGATCTCCAGCATCATGACCGGGTGCGTTATCTCGAAATCCGTGATGACGACCGGGGACACCTCTCCGAAATAACCGATGACGTTCCCGTCAACGAGCACTTCGGCACCCCTGCCCTCTATGAACGTCTTATAGTCGCAGGGTCTGAGCGTGTATTCCACTCCGAGCTCCCTGAGGACCGCTTCGGTGTACGACTTCGCTTCGGTGAACGATGTCTTCGAGTTCATCTCCACTGCACAGAGGCGGCGCTGTTTCTTGATGTCGCATATGACGTCGCTCACCTCGAAGAGCCTCTGCGGAAGATCGCGATGCTTGTTGCGCCTCAGAAGTCTCATCAAGCTCGGAAAGAGCGATGCCCTGAGACATGTATGGTCCTCTGTTATCGGATTAAGAACTGTCACGACGTCCTTCACCGGAAGACCGGATGATTCGAACTCGTCCTTCTCGGAGCTGAGTGTCAGCGTGACCGCCTCGGTGAACCCGAGTCCGATCATGAGATCGCGGATCTTCTCCGAATACGCGGTCACATCCCAGAGTCTGCCGGATGTCTGCGTCACGGGATGCTTGCTTCCGAATTTCTCGAATCCGTATCCGATTGCGACGTCCTCGTAGATATCCACCACATGCATCATATCGAGCCTTGTCGACGGTATCTCGACATGTACAGTATCGCCATCCGCTATTGCGTCAAGCTCCATCCTGCGTAAAGCTTCGACGACGCCTTTCTTGCCTATCTTCACGCCGAGGAACTTCTCGCATTCCTTCAGCGAGAACTGCCAGCTTGAAGGCGAAAGATCCGGGGATCTGAATGTCTCACCGTCGTCGTGCATTATGACGGACATTATCGTTCCGCCGCGTTCCGCCATGGATGTCGTGAGAATGTCGAGAGCGCCTTTGACCGCTTTCAGATCGTTGCCCGTGACATCGATGAAAAGGTTCCTGGTGTTCGTTGTCACCGCGGTGAGAGCACCGTTGATTATCGGCGGGAATGAAAGGACCTTCCCGTCGGTATCCGTTATTATCGGATATTTGGACATGCCTTTCAGGAGATGGGCGTATCCTATGCCTTTCTCGTGTTTGGAGAGGATCTCGTCCAGATCCCATTCCTCCGTCTTGGCGAGAGGTACGAATTTAATATCATGCGGACCGACCGCCTTGTATGTGAACGGCGGTATCACCTTGTCGAGGTCGTGAACGCCGATGGCGAGCTTGGATCTCTTCCTGCCTATTGTTATGTGGAGCTTCTCCTGAGCTTCCATTATGGATTTGAGGAGCGTATCGTCTATGTCGATATCCTTGATGACCGCACAGCGGAAGAACGGCCTGATCGGCTTCACGCTGCTGTCGACGAACACATCGATGTCGCTGTCAAAGACCTCGTACTCCTTCATACCGGGCTCTATGTCGAGGAATGCCCTCATCGCCCTGGCGAGACCTTCTACCGAATACAGATCCGGACGGTCCGGGAAGAATTCGACGACCATGTCGTCCACCTCTCCTTCGGTACCGTGCATATCGGCGCCGATCATGGGGATTCTTTCGAGGAGCGTTCCGCGGGGGACCTCTTCCCCCAGCATCGAACATAGATCGTGATATTCGAAATTGATAACAGGCATCGGCTGTTGTATGTGCGGGACGTATTAAGGAGTTTCCCCGTCAGCGCCCGAGCTCTTTGTGTGCCTTGCCCAACTGACCTGCCGCCTGCGCCCCGAGCGTAGAAAGCTCGCCTGCGAGGACGGTAACGGCCACTATCTCCGCGAACTTCAGGGCCTTCCCTTCTCCGAGACAGTCGATCATCTTCAGGGCCGCCGACTGCGACGGAAGTCTGGTTCCGCCGCCGACCGTTCCGATCTCGACGGACGGCATCCTGACCGCGATGTAGAGGTCCCCGCCGACGTTCTCGCACGTGGTGATGCAGGTACTGGCCTCAACTACCTGAGCCGGATCCTGCCCGGTCGCTATGTAGAGTGCGGCGACCATGTTCGCGGCATGGGCGTTGAATCCGAAACTGCCTGCCATGGCGCTTCCGACGAGATTCTTCCTCGTGTTCGTATCGACGATCGATTCCACGTTTGTGTGAAGCTTCGTCTCGACGATACCCGACGGTATCGTCGCCTCCGCTATGACGCATTTCCCGCGTCCGCGGATGAAGTTGATCGCGGCGGGTTTCTTGTCCGTGCACATGTTGCCGGAAACAGATACCATGACCGCACCCGTCTCCTTCTCTATGAGCCTACAGACGGCCTCCGTGGCTATGGTCGCCATGTTCATCCCCATGGCGTCGCCGGTACTGTAAGAGAACCTGAGATAGAGACTGCGTCCGTTGGGGAACACCTCGATCTCGAGCAATTTCCCGTGCTTCGTTGTCTCCGACACAGCCTGCTCTATTGATCCGGTGTTCTCGGATATCCACCTGATGACGCGGGTGGAGTGGTCAATGCCCTCAGTGCGGAACACCGGGGCCCTGGTCATGGCATCATCGAAGACCTTGACCCTCGAACCTCCCGATTCGGAAATAACGGACATGCCCCTGGAAACGGATGCCAACAGAGCACCTTCTGTAGTGGCCATCGGAACTATGTACGGTCCGTGAGCGTAATCGCCGTTCACGACCACCGGGCCTGCGAACCCGAGAGGGATCTGCGTGACGCCTATCATATTCTCTATGTTCTTAGAGGCCAGCAAAGGATCGAATGTATAATCGCCGACCGCAGAGAGATCGCTCTCGGTCAGCCCTTCGACCGCAGCCCTGCGCTCATCCACATCCGCACGTTCGTGCCCCCTGTTCTTCAAGCCGCTATGGTCCGCCATGATGTCCCGCATTATGCTGTATTGATATAAAATTCTCAGCGGAAGTTATAATGGCGAACCGCCCACGAAGATACCGCAAGGCATGATCGTAATTGTCCATCGTTTTTAATTGGGGGGAAATGATGATCCAACAGCGTGATTCGCCATTAAGACCCTTGACTGTGACGTCTTAGGTCTGTTCCGTATTAATTCTGACGGATATATTAACATATCTGACGAGGAACGGCGGCCTTGCCCGAACAGGTAAGGCCGTCGTCCAGACCCAGTCAACGCTTCTTCTGAAGCTTTCCGTCCTTCTTCTGACGCATCACGGACGAACCCTGATTGGCGGCGATCTCCTTGGCGAATTTCTCCGCCTCTGCCTTCGTGTCGAAGCGCTTGGTCGCCTTCTTGCCGCCTTCCACCTTGACCTGCCACCCTCCGTCGGGGTGAGGTGATACGAACTGTCTCTTAGGTGCGGGTTTCTTCGCCGCGGCCGTCTTGCTGTCTGTCTCTGCTGAACTCTCCTTGACCTTGGTTGCCTTTTCCGCTGCCATGGTAAAAGAATGCATCTAAATGATATATTACGTTTTTCGGTTCATCGTCGAAATCGCGAAAAGGAGCGAAGGGATATCTGCATACATTCTGCCGTCCAACGACCCGACCAGCATCGCATTGTCCGTGCCGTATTCGGATTCTCTCACATCGGTCTTCAGGGCGAAGCACGGTTTCCCTTTGGCGTATGCGTAACCTAGTTCGAAGCATGCCCCCTCGTCCGGTACCCTGCCGTCCATTATGAAAAGGAACACATCGGATGAATCGATCTGCCTCAGATCATCGGCGAAGAATCCGCGCATGACCTTGCGTTTGTCGGTGGACGGATCGGACATCAGACCTCTTATGTCGGGTCCCTCTTGCGGAAGGAATACCTCATATCCTTTCTCTCTCAGCATCGCTGCCACCTTCTCGTTGAATTCCAATTCGGCCTGACAGAACAGCGGACCGGCATAGTAGATCTTCATCGGGGGCGGATGGTCGACGAGACCTAAAACTATTACCTATGGAAGCATACCCGGGGACATGGCAGATGCTGAGTACGAGGCCATGAGCAAAGCTAAGAGACAGCGCGACAGCGGCAACATCGACGGAGCTCTAGAGACGCTCGAGGACTACCTCGCCACCGATCCCCACAACACCAAACCGAGACTGCTTCTGGCTCAGATCGCCACGAATGCGAAACGCAGGGACTACGGTCTGATGCAGCTCAATATCATACTCGATCTCGAACCGAACAACACCGATGCACGCAAGGCCCTGGTGACAGTCCTGAAACAGAAGAAGGGTGACACGAAGGAAGCGGACAGGAATTTCCGCATGCTGATAGAGCAGTGTCCCGATGATGCAGAACTGATGAACAGCTACGCCATATTCTGCAAATTGCAGCTGACGGATTTCAAAAGATGCGAGGAATTCTACAAGAAGGCCATCGAACTCCGTCCGTACAATCCGGAATACCATCTGAACTACGCGATACTGCTGGTCACCGACATGAAGAACTACACCGACGGTAAAGCGGAGCTCGAAAAAGCGATAGAACTCGATCCTACGAACTTCCGCGCCAAGGATGCGCTTGAAAGACTGAACAAGAAGAAGTTCAATAACGGCGTAGAGAAGAAAGGACTGCTTTCCAAATTCAGGAAACAATGATTCACATTGTTAAGGGCTGTTGTGATTAGTCTAATATATTGGTTATGAAGTTAGAGTTTTCAGGGAGAAATAATGGCTAACCTCAAAGGATCTAAAACAGAAGCTAACCTTCTGACTGCATTCGCCGGCGAAAGCCAGGCCAGGAACAAATACACGTATTTCGCGTCCCAGGCAAAGAAGGACGGATACGAGCAGATCGCGGACATCTTCATGGAGACGGCCGAAAACGAGAAAGAGCACGCCAAGCTTTGGTTCAAAGCCCTCAACGGCGGTGCGATCGCCGGAACAGCCGACAACCTGAAGGCAGCGGCCGAGGGAGAGCACTACGAGTGGACGACCATGTATGCGGACTTCGCAAAGGTCGCCAAAGAGGAAGGCTTCAAAGAGATCGCAGCGGCATTTGAAGGCGTTGCGACCATCGAGAAAGGCCACGAAGAGAGATACCTCGCACTTCTGAAGAACGTCGAGAACGGTCTCGTCTTCAAGAAGGACAAGGTCTCGGTATGGAAATGCCGCAACTGCGGATATGTGCACGTAGGCGAAGAGGCACCCAAGATCTGCCCTGTCTGCAAGCACCCCCAGTCCTACTTCGAGCTCAAAGCCTCGAACTGGTAAACATTTCATTGTGTGCGCCGTGTCAAAAATACGGCGCACACATCTTCTTGATTTTACTTCTCACCGTCAATTCCATTTCGGTTGATTCGCCGTACCCATCCATTTTATAGATGGCCGATATCCGCTCATCATGGAGAACAACGACGTTTCGATGATCGAAGCTAAGAAAGCTTACCTTGACGAAGAGAACGGACACTGCAGGCTCAACAACCTCATCTGCACGGACGGGGACTGCCGCAGGTGCAATTTCGTCACCGACGGATCGCTCATGCTCGTACTTGACACAGTATGCCACGAATTGGCACACATAAAACAGCTGCTCGGCGACGACGAAGGATGCGGCGGCTGCGACTGCAATTGTGACTGCGGAGAGGAGTAAGACACTCCTCCCGCATCAAAACACTTTACCTGAGTCTTATTGTCTCAAGGTTCTGAGGGGCTTTCGTCTCTATCCTGTACTTCTGGTACACTGATGACGCGAAGTCCGTACATTTGCGGTCCTCTCCGTGTCCGACGATTATCTTCGACGGCTTCGGTTCGAGCATCGCGATGTACTTCATCAGCTGCTTACGGTCTGAGTGACCGGAGAAGCCGTCCACGGTCTCGATGTTCATGTTGATGTCGAGATCGATCTGCCTTCCTCTCTGATTGAGCGAGATCTGCTTGCGGCCTCTCTGTATAGTGCGTCCGAGCGACCCTTCGCTCTGGTATCCGACGAATAAGAGCCAGTTGAGCGGATTATCTGCCCATTCCTTGAAGTATTCCATCACAGGTCCGCCGGTCATCATACCGCTGGTGGCAAGCACGATGCACGGATCGGGCGAATGACATATCTCCTCTCTCATTGCGGCCGTCTCGACGCGCTTGAAGATGGGAGAAAGGAACGGGTTCTCGTTCTGCTGGAAGATCTGGGTCTTCAGCTGGCTGTTGAGATATTCGGGGTATGCCGTATGGATTGCGGTCGCTTCCCATATCATACCGTCGAGGTAGACGGGCATCTGGGCGAGACGCCCACTGCGCATCATCTCCTCTATGACGAGCATGACCTCCTGTGACCTTCCGACGGCAAATACAGGTATTATGACCTTCCCGCCTTTCTCGGTGGCCTGCTGGAGCAGGTCGTGCATCTCTCTCGATGCGTCCATACGGCTGGGCTGCATATCATTGTGCCCGCCGTATGTAGACTCTATAACCAACGATTCGAGGCGGATGAACTTGTTGCTTGCCTGGTTAAAGAGCCAGGTCTTCTCGAACTTGGTATCTCCGGTGAACGCCACATTGTGGAATCCGTTCCCGATGTTGAAGTGAGCGATCGAAGAACCGAGGATGTGTCCGGCATTGTAGAATGTGAGTCTGACATCCGGGGATATGTCGGTCGTCTTCTCGTAACCTATGGGGATGACGTGAAGTATCTCGTCCCTGACATTCGATGCTTCGAATTGGGCCTTCTTGGCCTCGCCGTATGTCAGTTTTATCGAATCGAGCTGAAGGAGGGCCATAAGGTCCCTGGTCGGCGGCGTACAGTACACGGGCCCGTCGTATCCATATTTGAACAACGCAGGGAGCAGACCGCAGTGGTCCATATGAGCGTGCGTTATCACGACCGCATCGATGTCCTTCAGCGGCTGGATCTCTGGCACATTGAAGTAGGGCGTTGCATCGCTGGACGGATCGAGACCGCAGTCGATGAGTATCCTGCTCTCCTTGGTCATAAGGAGCGTCGCGGACCTCCCGACCTGTCTGAATCCTCCGAGAGCGGTCATCCTTACGAACTGCTCTCCGCCTTCTATGGTCGGTCTCGCGATGCGTCTGCCGATGCGTTTGAGTATCTCCGCCCTCTCGTCATGGCTGTGCCTGATGTACCCGCGGACATCCGCGATGGTCTTAGACGGTATAGGGGGAGAACGGACGGGCTTCACATTCCATCCCGTGTCCTTCTTCATGTCGTTGAGGAGCGAACCGCCCTTGCCTATGATCGCACCGGGGTTCATCGCCTCTACGGTGACAACACCGGTGTCATAATCGAAGAAGAGATCCGTGATCTGCGCCTCGTCCGGCGACATCGACCTTATCTTGCCTTCCACCTCATCGGAGTTGGCCAGCGATTTGGGGTCGGGACGTATATCGAATCTCTTCCTCAGCGTACTCGCTAATACCTTCGTGATGTTGCCGTTCTCTGAAAACTTGTCGAAATCCTTTGTGTATATGACAACGGTCGGACCTTCGAACTCAACCGACGTAATATCCAAATCGGCAGGAACGGTCCTTCTGATCTCTTCACGAAGATTATCGAATAACCTATCTGTATTCATGTCTAAACCATCTGTAAATGTGAAAAATCCGTTTGAAAGAGGTTTATGAGAATTGGTTTCAGTTAGGATACTTGAAACCGAGTTCCGCAGTGCGGGTCCTGACGTCCTCTTCGGGGAGGAAGTTGAACCCGTCCTTGTCGATGTATGCTATGAGCATACCGTCTCCGGAAGCGGAATCTCTTCTGAGGGATGAGTTGAGGGCCGTGATGACGAGATCGACGCCCTCCTGTTTGCTCATGCCTTCTTTGTATCCCGTCTCAAGGGCACCGAGAGCGAATGTGGAACCGGAACCGATCGAGATTATGTTGTCCTCGATATATCCGCCGGCGCCGTCGATGCTGAACACGTGGCCGCCCGTTCTGTCGTAGCCGCCGACGATGAGTCCGACGTAGAATCCCTGGCGGATCACGTTCGCTACAAGCGTGGCTGCGGCGTTCACCGACATGGGTGCGCCCTTCTTCATGCTGTAGACCGCGGCTTCGCTCTGGATATACCTGACCATAAGCTGCGCGTCGCCTACGAGCCCAGCGATTGTCATACCGAGGTTGTCGGCGATCTTGTAGACCTTCTGAACATGAGAGTTAGCGATCATGTGGTCCATGGTCGCTCTGCGGTCCGATGCCATGATGACGCCGTCCTTACATTTGATACCAATTGTGGTAGTCCCGGTTTTAAGAGCTTCTTCAGTCATTTGTGTACCTTCCAGAATTGAATCTGCTAAAAGGCAGCTGTCCCATTGACTTCTGCGATGAAAGCGATAGGGTTATCGCTTATATACCTTTTCTTACGGCGTGTGTACGCCCACATACGCGGGCGTTGCAGTTTTTTATATGTGGAATGGATGGATAGAAACGAGAGGATAGCAGATAAGTCCATTCCGATACAAAGCACAGGATAATTTACCGCGTGCTCCTCAAAATGAGAACCATGGATGGCCATGCGTCAAGGCTTCTCGCCCTTGTCCTCTCACCCTTTTCCCAATGCGTACCTGCAGATCACCGCATCGAGGACGAATGATACTGCAACGCCGGCCAGCAACCCGGTGGCCACCCTTGTCCAGGCGACATTCAGCGACATGACATTCTGAACGGACCAATCGGCTATTATCAGAAGGAATGACGCGCAGACGAATGCTGCGACGTACTTCCGTCTTATCCTCGACATATCGCCGAATACCGTGAACGCCAAGCCTACAACGAATCCGACGAGGAGAGCTACATCCCTCGAGCAGAAAGGCATCTCAGAACCGTTCAGGATGAATGTCCTGGCCATCTGCTGGTGGCAGAGGAGATCGCCTGCGGCGTATACGATCCCCGCGATAGGATTCGCCGATCCCCAGAGATCCGCATGGTCAATGTATCCGACTGTGCCGTCGAGAGCGGTGAACGCACCATACGGTTCGGTATACGGAACAACGAAGACCAATACGGCGATCGTCCCGAATACCGCCAGGAATACACTCTCGATGGATTTCGGACTCACACCGCTCTCAGGCGATGTGAGTATAAAGCGTTTCACAGGGCGAACTTCGAGCACACCGAGAATATCACCAGAGCGATCGGCATCATCGAACAGAACCTGCATTGCATATCCACGATACCGCCCTTGCACATGAGGTTGGACGACAGCACCGATATCAGAGCGGCGAGTTCTATGAGGTAGAAGATCAGCACGAATGACATGTCGCCGACACAGACCGATCCGGAGATCTTTGACAGCGGACCGAGCATCACAACGCTCATGCCCAGGATGAGCGGGGCGAAGACGGCAGATGTCCCTGTCATCATATCCAGCATACTCTTCAGCCTGTTCTCTATGTTCTTCCTTATCGAATTCTGGTCCTGCAGCTGGTGGGCAATACTCGATGCGAGCCTCCCCGCATCCCTGGTGTCCCTGACGGATGCGCGGTATACGTCGATGTAGAATCCCGCCATCATCGGCGAGTACGGCGAGAGCGTGTTCTTTATCGCTCCCTCGATATCGCCCCTGCAGATCTCCATCTCCCTCGTCACAGATTCCGAGACCCATTTGCAGTCGTGCCTGGAGGAGAACGCACCCTTCATCGCCGTTTCGTAGTTCTCGCCCGTGATCAATCTGTTCCCGAGCTCGAACATAGCGTCCTTCAGCATCTCTTCGGTCCTGTATCTCTCCCTGTCGTCCATCAGCCTCGGTGCCATGAATGCAAGCGAGATCGCGGCCGATGCGACAGCGGATATCACTATCGCATCCTCTCCGGAGAATCCGCGGCCTGTAAGGACGTAGTACACCGGGAACATTGCCAGAAGAGGCACGAGATATTTCAGATCGGACGCACCTGCAGATACCTTGAAGAAAGGATTCTTTCCCTTCAGAGAAAGTATGACCAGTCCGACGACGGCCGGTATGCACACGAGTGTAATGAACGAGACCATATCCGAATCGATGACGGCCGAACCGAACTGCCCGCTTATGCTCAGCATAGGCAGAACGGAGACCAATATCATCGGGACCATTATCCCGAGTCCGAATATCAGCATGCATGGGCTGTTCAGTTTGGAACTGTACGATTCGCCCATCTCTTTCAGGCCTGCGAGAACGATGCTCTCGGCATCCTTCATCATACCTGCCCTCTCCTTCTGATCAGCAGATTCGAAGGCCGTCATGACTATGAACATAGCTCTTCTGAACGATGACAGATCCTTGGGAAGCTCCGACATCACGATCTTGATGCCCGATTTGATGTCGGGTATCGAACGGCAATCCACTTCGGTGACCACTTTACGGAAGAATCCGGCTATGTTCTTGGGGCCGTTCTTGGCTATGTCCCTGATCGCTGAATCGAACGATACATTGGATGTCAGCGCAACGGACATCATGCCTATAGCGGCGGGAGCTTCGTTCATGACGACCTCGGAAGAACAGCTGAACTTCTTCTCCTTCAGCTGCATGTAAACTATCGCGGGTATGAACGCGAATATCGGCGAAAGCCTCAGTGCCAGATCGAATCCCGTAAGGATCAACAGAATGGAGAATACGGATGCCGACGCGACGGCGGAGATCAGAGTGTATCTGAGTCTTCTGTCCATCAGATCGCCTCCGAGAATCTCTTGAATCTGTTCCTGAACGAATCCATGACCTCGTCCTTTTCCATGGTCCCGGACGATATGCACTTCCCGAGGTGATCGTTGGCAAGAGCGATCCATTCCGGGCCGTAGAATCCGACACCGTGGCTCTGTGCCATTTCTGCAAGGAACGAACGCATCTCGGCTCTGATGCCGATCTCTTCGATTATGTCCTTCTTTGTCATTCCGGTGGATTTCATTATGCGTTTTATCGCCGGCGATCTGAACAATCCTGTGTCGGCCGTTATATCGATGAAACTGCCGATCTTGTCGGATGTCGAGACCATCTCGGAGACCATTCTCGTCTGCTTGTCGCTTCCTCTCAGCCTGACCGTGCCCATCGTTATGAGGAAATCTGTTGCCATGAACGCCTCCGGAGCGATCTGAAGATCGTGAACGACACGCTCGTAGACCGTCTTCGACGAATCGCCGTGGATCGTTCCCATGATCGAACTGCCGGCGCGTCCTGTCCTCATGCTCTGATAGAGCGTCCTGGTCTCGTCGCCTCTTACCTCCCCGAGCACTATTGCGGATTCTCCGAGCCTCAGGGATACCCTGAGGGCCTCGTCGGCC
Source organism: uncultured Methanomassiliicoccales archaeon (assembly GCA_964640935.1). Lineage (GTDB taxonomy): Archaea > Thermoplasmatota > Thermoplasmata > Methanomassiliicoccales > Methanomethylophilaceae > CAZXIY01. Next base: position 17,134 of record CAZXIY010000005.1, on the reverse strand, counting down.
CTCTTGTTCGCATCGCCGTCCATCCTCTCGTCGATGAGCATGGATTGGACCTTGTAACCCATCTTACGCATCTTATCTCCCGGAAGTTCCAGCGTATCCTCGATCGTGAGGATCCTCTGCGAGATCGGGAACTCGAACATCATCGATGACAGAAGAGAGCTCTTCCCTGCTCCTCTGGCACCGCATATCAGGAATGTGCATCTGTTGTCAACGAGGAAGGATAAAAGACCCGCTGTGCGGGCGTCTACGGTCCCGTTGCCTATGAGCTTGGAAAGCGTCCAGGGCATCGTAGAATGTTTGCGTATCGCAACGGAATTCCCGTTCGGGCTCATCGGATAACCGACGACTGTCGCCCTTGCGGTGCCGTCGCACATATCCGTCTCGATGACAGGGTTGGATTCGCAGAACGGAAGTCCGCTCTCCCTCATCAGAACGCTGATGAGATTCCTGACCTCGCGTTCGTCAGCGATAAGATTGGTCCTGCATCTGACGTGGGAGTTGTATCCGTTGACCTGGTTCAGCGTCACATGTATGCGGTTCTTGTCGCACGGCGCGTCGATGTAGATGTCCTCGATCCTCGGATCGGCCAACAGAACGTCGAATATTCCGAGACCGAGGGTGTACCTGCAGACGATGCCGCAAAGTTCTGTGACCGCATCCGCTACCGAGCATCCGGACACCATACTCTCCAGTTTCTCGACATTCGACTCGAAGAATGCCGATGCGGACGAGAGGACCCTGTTCCTGTCCATGCTTCCGCCGGACTTCCTGTATTGTCCCCTGACATCCTCTATCGCATCACCGATCATAGCGACGATCTCGGACGGATATCCGTATTCGTTGGGCGTGACATTGTACTCGACCTCGCCGTCGTCTGCGTTGCCGATGACCACCGAGGCCGAATCGGTATCGTATCTTTCGAGAACGTCGACAAAATCCGAACTGCCGATTATCCATGTGTCAGCATAGGCCGGCTTCTTCCTGCCGCATCTCTTCCCGATCCTCTCCATGCTGTCATGGAGGGACGAAAGCGACGGACGTTCGATCACATGAACGACTTTCGATTTAGCCTCTCCCACGTCAGAGTCCGCATTCGATTTGCTTACGGGGAAGTCGTCGAAGGCCATGACCCTCGATTCATCCTCGGATGGCATTCCGCTTATTATCCTGGGCATCCTCAGACCCCCATGATCCTGTAGGCGGACATCATCGCATCCTTGGATGTCTCCTCTAGCTTGTCGCGGACAGATTCGAAGATCCTTATCGTCCTCCCGATGCACTGGTTGCATTCATCCCTGTCCGCCCTTATGTTCCCAAGTCCGGAAATGAGCGAATCGATGTCCGACAGCGAGAATTTCTCCCACATCTCCCTGTTGAGCTCGTCGGGAGAGTAGCGGCATTCGCGGCATTGCTTGTCGCTTGAAGAACTGCCGCCGATCGCATATATCGACGAGAGCTCGTTCATGATCCTGACCGCATCCCCAGAGTATTCCGTCTCCATCCCGGAGAAAAGTACTATCCGTTCCGGTTCGCCGGATTCCAGTATGCGGGAGGTCATGCACCTTATGCACGTCCCGTTGCCGTAATCCGGCTTCGATTGACACCTTCCGCAATCGATGCGGAGCGTACGATCGACGGTCCTGTCGACGGTCTCCTTTTTCTTGAAAATCCCTTTCAGCGATATCATGCGTAATCGATCCGCTCCGAGTCTGATTAAAAGCGGTCGCTACAGTTAGCGTCCAATCATTAACTCCCGCGCGGGCGAAACGTTATTAGACAGCGACGGAATCGGTGAGCTATGGAGATTCTTGCACCGGCAGGTTCGCCCGAAGGGTTGATCGCTGCCATCAAAGGCGGATGCGACGCAGTTTATCTCGGCGGGAAGAGTTTCGGAGCAAGAGCATTTGCCGGGAACTTCACCGATTCCGAGTTGGAAGGAGCGGTGAATTACGCCCACAAGCACAATGTGAAGGTCAACGTCACCGTCAACACCCTGATAAAGAACTCGGAGATGGAAGAGGCCGTATCGTTCGTCCAATTCCTCAAGGATATCGGGGCGGACGCTGTCATAATCCAGGATCTGGGTCTTCTCAAATCCATACAGCATATACCGATCGCCAAGCATGCATCCACCCAGATGGGAATACACTCCAAAGAGGGGCTCAGATGGTGCGCGGAGAACGGCATCTCCAGAGCGATCCTCGCAAGGGAGCTGACGTTCGACGAGATCGAAGAGATCGTCAAGGATTCGCCGGTGGAGACGGAGGTCTTCGTTCAGGGGGCCATGTGCTACTGCCAATCAGGCGGATGCCTCTTCTCGAGCATCGTCGGAGGAAGGAGCGGCAACCGCGGAGAATGCGCCCAGCCGTGCAGGAAGAAATACACAAGCGACGGGAAGACGGGGTACTTCCTCAGCAACGCGGACATGTACTGCATCGACTACCTCGACAAGCTCAGGGACATAGGGATCACTTCCGTGAAGATAGAGGGCCGCATGAGAAGCGAGGCCTACGCCTATCTCGCATCCAAGGCCTATTCAATGGCGAACAAGGGCGAGAGCGGCAAAGAGTACGACGATACCGTCGCACTTCTGAAGACCGTATTCAACAGAGGATTCTGCCACGGATACATGGACGGTGTGACATCCCTTGTGCAATCAACATACCCAGACAACAGAGGGATGTACCTCGGAGCTGTCGATATACGCAATAGGAAACTCATCACGAAAGGTATGGACATCAACCAGGGGGACGGCATCTCGATCTTCAAAGGCGATGCCAAGATAGGCGGATTCAAGGTCAACGGGATCGGATCCGGCGTGACATCCCCATTCGCGATAAACGACGGAACATACGATGTCTACAGGACCTTCGATCCGCGCATAGATGTTGTGAAGAATCTCATCGGGAAACCTCCGAAACTTGAAGGCGACACAAAACGCTGCAAAGTGAAGATCAATACCCCGCGTGTCGAACGTGACAAGGCCGGTTCCAAACTGTCGTTCTATGTTTCATCGCTGAAAGTTCTGGAGGCTGTGCTTCCTTTCGCAGACCGCATATACTACGATTCCGACGACATTGAGAAGGCCGCCGAGATGTGTTCCGGGAAGAAGAAGGAGATCGTGTACTATATGCCGAGATTCTCGCCGGAGGAACAGATCCCTGACATCGACATACCCGTCATGGTCCATAACCCGGGACAATACCGTGCCGCCAAGGAAAAAGGCAAACGCATCTACGGCAGCATGTTCTGCAACATGATGAACTCGTCATTCCCGAATGATATGTACCAGACGGATGTTTCCGTAGAACTTTCCAAGTTCGATGTAAAGGATCTTGTATCCAGATATCCGGGGAAGGTCGAGGTCATGGCTTTCGGACGCTTCGAGCTTATGATCACGCGCGATCCGCATCTGGATGCCGGGTCGATAACGGACGAGAAGAACTACTCGTTCCCGGTATACCGCGACCGCAACGGCTACGCGCACATACTGAACTCGTCCGATCTCATGCTGATCAATTATACAGAGGACCTGGAACGCGCCGGCGTGGATTCGTTCGGCATCGACGTAAGGAAACGTCCCGTGGCCCTCGCCAAGAAGGTCGGAAAGGCGTTCAAGGAAAGGGATCTCTCTCTTGCAGAGGAGATCAAACAGATGTGCGGCGGAACGTTCAACACCGGTCACTATCTCCGCGGCGTTTGAACGCTAACTGTAAATCCCTCTTTAAAGAACGCAGATCGCGAATCCGTATCCATGCGGATGAACAGAAGAGGCGAAGGCGGATTCATGGAGGCCATTGCCGCGGTCATGGTGGTAACCGTATCACTGACCGCGTTCATGGGTCTCCTGGTCAACGTCGCCGTGAATGACAGCGGACCCGGCACCGATGACATAGGAACGGATTACATATCGTCGCTTACCGTCGTCGACGGGAAGATCGTCGGCGATATCCACGACGATATCGCTTTCATTTCGGAGAAGCACGGGATAGATTTCATTGAAGTGAAGGTCAGACTCATCGGAGATGTCGTGTCGGACTCGTTCTACGACTGTTTCGGAAAAGGAAGGACCGACAACGTGTCGTCAAGATACGGAACGCTCACGATGAAGGCCGACGGAGGACGCGTGCTGGACGCCAGCTATGAGGTGATCTATTGGACCTGAGACGCGACAGGAAGGGAACGGTCGCAATAATGGATGCACTGATCTTCCTCACGATACTGTCGATCGTTTCGACGGGTCTGTTCTCCTATATCGAAATGAATGAAACCGAGGAACCGTTGGCCAAGACCGTGGTCGATGACCTGATGTCCGTGAAACTCCAGGCATGCGACATATACGATACAGGCGACACACGCGTATTCCGTCTCGCGGAGCTCATCGCCGCAGACATCAACACCGGATCGACGAGCGAGATGGGATTTTTCATCAAAGGATCGCTGGACGATATGATTCCGGCCGCATTGGGTTACCGTGCCGTGTTCACGTACAACGGGAATCAGATGACCGTTTCGCGTTCCGACGGGAACGAATCGTCAGCATACGAATGCAAAATAGAGATAGAAGGCGGCGGGTCCCTCGGAGTGAGACTCGCCGTCCTCTGATCATGCCCCGAACTTCTCGGTGCGGTTTGCGAGATCCATCAGTATCCCGAGGATCTCATGCCCTCTGAGACGGCCGAGGTATCCTGCGGCGCATCCGGTCTCGCTGAAATGCTCGGCATCGTCTATGACCATGCCTTTGGTGTATACCGTCAGCGGAACCGGGTCGGCGGTGTGATCGCCTGTAGAGCACGGAGTGCTGTGATCGGCAGTGAACGCTATGACGAGATCGTCCGGGAAGTTCTCCCTGAAGTAACCTGCCATCTCGTCCAATCTTTTGACGACATTGCACTTCTTCTCTGGCGAATAATCATGGCCGCAGACATCCGGGGCCTTGACATTCATCAGAACGAAGTCGTAGGTCTCCAGCGTCTTCAACGCCACTTTCGCTTTCGAGACGAAGTTGGAATCGAATCCGCCCGTGCATACGCACGGAAGGTCGATCACATCGAGACCGCATACCCCGCAGATCCCTTTGATCATCCCTACTCCGGCGACGCATGCCGATTTCATCTGGTTCTTCTCCGGGAACGGAACTATGTTGGGGAACGATCCGGCTCCGCGCGGGAGGAGGATGTTCGCTTCCGGCAGACCTTCTTCCCTTCTCTTGACGTTCACGGGGCTGTCCTTCATCTTCTCATATGAGAGTTTGACGAATTTATTGACGACGTCGGCCGTGAACTGGGCCTCGGGCGTCTTGCCTTTGCATTCGTGTATCTTTGCGAGGTCATGGGGGTCCACGTCGGTCACGTCGGGACTGAGTCCCGGACCTCTGAGGAGCAGGGCGGCTCTGTGCTCGGTGCCCTCTTTCACGATGATCTCTATCCCGTCGATCTTCATACCCGAGAGGGTTTTGACGAGTTCTGACGTATCTGGCTCTTTTATGCGTCCGGCACGTCTGTCAGTAACGACCATGTCGCTGTTGACAGTAGAGAAATTGCATCTGAATGCAACATCGCCTTTCTTGCCGATGAGACCTATCCCGGCAGCCTCGAACGGGCCGCGGCCGGTGTAGACCTCGAACGGATCGTATCCGAGTATGGAAAGGTGCGAAGTGTCGCTGCCGGGCCTTATGCCGGGCCTGACAGTATCGACTATCCCGGCGCTGCCGTTCTTCGTGAACCAGTCAAGATTCGGCGTGTCGGTGTACTGCAGCGGGGTCTTCCAGCCGAGCTCTTTGCATCCCCTGTCGCCGAGGCCGTCCATGACGACTATGAGTATCTTCTTCTTAGCTGTCATGCCATCACTCCAGTTTCTTCAGGAGCCATGCCATGTTCCTTCCGAGGGTCTCCATCGTGCCGACGCCCTCTGCGTCGTTCTCGAAGTCCCCGGGCTTCTGTGCCAGGCTCATGTTCCAATACGACGATGATACTACGACCATCTCGTTTATCGTGAAGAAGTGTGTGATGCTGTCGAGGACGTGGATAGCTCCGGAACGCCTGACGGCAACGACCGCCGCTCCGACCTTCCTCTTCATTGGATTCCCGTTGCTCCTGAGAACATACCCGCCCCTGTCGATCAGGGCCTTGGCTTCCGGCGTGAGATCGGCGAAGTATGTCGGAGATCCGATTATTATACCATCGGATGCCGCCATCTTGGCGACGTACTCGTTGAGGCCGTCGTCCTTCTGCACGCATTTCATGTCCTGATTCTTCCTGCATGCAGTGCACGCTTTGCATCCGTGGAGGTCATTTCCGCCGACCTGTACGAATTCCGTTTCGATGCCCTCGGATTCCAGCTCCGCCAGCACCTTTTTGATCATATGCGCAGTGTTGCCGTCCTTGTGGGGACTGCAGTTGAATGCCGTTACCTTCATGATTTCACCTTATGCGTCAGGCCATCTCTCGTGGGCCATCTCTCTCAACTTGAATTTCTGTATCTTGGCGCTTGCCGTCATCGGGAATTCGTCGATGAACGCGATGTACTTCGGCGTCTTGTACCAGGCGATCTTTCCCTTGCAGTAATCGAGTATGTCCTGCTCGGTAAGGTCGTATCCGTCCTTCTTGATGACGAAGGCACCGGGCTGCTCCCCGTACTTCTCGCTGGGGACTCCGACGACCTGCACGTCCCTTACGCCGGGACAGCGGTATATGAAGTCCTCCACCTCCTTCGGGTAGATGTTCTCGCCGCCGCGTATTATCATGTCCTTGATACGGCCGGTGACCCTGAAGTAGCCCTCCTCGTCCTTCATTCCGAGATCTCCGGAGTGGAGCCATCCGTTCTTGTCAATGACCTTCGCGGTCTCCTCCGGCATCTTGTAGTAGCCTTTCATCACGTTGTATCCGCGGCAGCAGAACTCCCCGACCTTCCCGGGCGGGCAGATCTCTCCGGTCTCGGTGTCGAGTATCTCCGTCTCAACACCCTGGAGGTGCTTGCCGACGGTGGAACATTTCCTCTCTATCGAAGGTTCGTCATACGTTGTCTGGGTCATGCCGGGCGAAGCCTCGGTGAGACCGTAGACGATCGTGATCTCCCTCATGTTCATCTTCTCGACGACATCCTCCATGGCCTTTATCGGGCACGGGGAACCGGCCATGATCCCGGTCCTGAGGGACGAGAAGTCGAACTTGCTGAACAGCTTGTTCTCCATCATGGCTATGAACATGGTCGGAACGCCGTACACGGATGTGCACTTCTCCGTCTCGATGGATGTCATCACCTTTATCGGATCGAAGACCTCACAGAAGACCATCGTCACGCAGTGGTTTATGCAGGCCATGACGCCGAGGACGCAGCCGAAGCAATGGAAGAGCGGCACGCATATGCAGAGGCGGTCATCCGCCCCGTAGTTCATGTTCGCTCCGAGCCAATATCCGTCGTTGGCTATGTTGTAATGCGTGAGCATGACGCCTTTCGGGAATCCCGTAGTTCCGGACGTGTACTGCATCATTGTGACGTCGTGCACGTCCACTGTGTCCTGCCTCGCCTTGTAATCCTCGTCGGATATCTCGCATGCGAGAGATTTGACCTCGTTCATCGAATACATCCCGCGGTGCTTCTCGGGACCGAGGAACACTATCCTCTTGAGATGCGGATACTTGTCGCTGTGGATGTTCTCCCTGGGCTGTTCCTTGAGCTCCGGGACGAGATCGTAGACTATCTTCACATAATCGGTGTCGCGGACGCCGTTGATGAGGAACAGGTTCTCCATGTCAGACTGCCTGAGGACATAGTCCAACTCGGCCTCCTGATAGTTGGTGTTGATCGTAAGGAGGATAGCTCCGATCTTCGCGGTCGCGAACATGAGCGTTATCCAATCGGGATCGTTTGTCGCCCACACGGCTACCTTCTCGCCCTTCTTCACGCCCATCGCCATCAGGCCCTTTGCGACGCGGTCGACCTCGACGCCCCACTCCCTCCACGAGAGACGGAGGTCCCTGTCGACGTACACTATGGCATCGTTGTCGGGATGTTCTCTTATGCATTTGTCCAAGAGGTCTCCGAGCCTCTCGTCGCTTGTGACGTTCTTTCTGGGTATGCAGACCAAGGTCTCACCTCAGATCGGAACGTATATCACGGCGTAGATCTCCGCCGGACCGTCCACCGCACCTATGAAGTGCGGCACGACGGAATTGTAATAGACGCTGTCGCCCTCTTCGAGGACCTTCTCTTCCCTTCCGTACTTGACAAGTACCTTTCCCTTGACAACGATGATGAACTCCTCGCCTTCGTGCGACGACATCTCCTTGACATCGTCCTCGCCGATCGTGATGAAGAGCGGCTCCATGTGCCTATCGGTCTTGCCCTTTCCGAGCGGGAAGTAGTGGTAGTGACCCTTCGCACCTCTGTGCGAGGATGTCTCTTCCTTCCTCTCTGCGGCCTTTACTATGATCGGATCCGGCTGGAACTGATCGTCCATGAACGTTCCGAGCCTCTGGCCGAGAGCACGCGAAAGCCTTACAAGAGAGCTGATCGGGGGGTACACCAGGCCGCTCTCGATGTCCTTTATGAAATCGACGCCGAGACCTGCGTTGACAGCCAGCTGTTCCTGGGTCAAACCAAGCTGCTCCCTGTACTTCGTCACTCTCTTTCCAAGCTTATTCGTGTCGGTCATTTCCTACCTCATGGCTCCCGATACATCGGACAAATAAATCTTTTAGGTAGGATCAGGGGGCATGGCATATTGGAATGATCCCCTGTATGAGCTGCCGGAAGGCAGATCTGATACCGCAGACGTTCATTCGGATGTCGCGATCTTGATGAATTTCTGCTCGGAAGGGATCTCATTCGTCAGAAGTCTCCCGTCACGGAAGACCGAGAACGATGTGAACGGCGTCGGAGCACTACGGGCCTTCTCTGGAGTATCAATATGGAACACGCTCAGACCGATCCCGTTCTTCTCGGCTGTATCGGCCAAGATACGAACGTACTTGGTGGCATACGGACACTGATCCGCATAGTAGATGACAAGGCCGTCGGCGACCTTGGGATCCTTCACGCATTCTCTGAATCTCGGTATCGGTGCAGATCCGTCGAACGGAAGATACATCAGCGAGAAGAAGGGATCCGTCGTATCGGCTGTTTTGAAACCCTTATGAGCCAGATAGCCAGGGTCTGAAAGGAACGGCTTCTTCTTTCCCTGAGACGAGAGCACACACAGTCCTTTTCTGCCTTTGTCTTTGCTGTCTTTGATACAGGCGTCGAGGAGCTCGTCCGCGCATCCGTGGCCTTTGTATTGTCCGGAGACCCAAAGACAATCGATATATGTGTATCCGGGTGCGTCGATGGGGGCCCAGGCGTTCTCCGCTGGGATGTATTCGATAAATACCTTTCCGCGGACATCCCCTCTGCGGAATACCAGCCCTTCCTTGAACCTTTCAGAGAGCCAAGCCTTCTTCAGAGCCACAGATGGGTCGCTGTTGTTGGATATGGCACAGCAGATGTGCTCTTTATCGATATTCACCTCGTCTATCGTGATATATTCCATATTATTCACCGACCCCATATCGACGAATCGTCTCTCATCGGCAATATGCCATTGGCAGGATATAACTGCGACCGATTCTGATGGCTATTGATAATTTTCCAGTAACCCAGTGCCATCCGAACGTCAGAAAAATGAGAATGACCAACAGACTTTTTTACATGATTCCTGTACAGAAGATCGGTGAAAGCATGCCGATAGCGAATATCAACGGGATAAAGATGAATTACAGTGTCAGCGGAGAAGGCGAACCGGTCATACTGATCACCGGCTTCGGCGGCGACACTTCGTTCTTCCACTCCCTGATACCCACGCTCACGGACAGATTCAAGGTCATCGTCTTCGATAACAGAGGCGCCGGTAAGACAGAATACAAGGGGGAGTTCACCGGACAGGATTACGTCGACGACGTATACGCTCTTCTCGACCATCTGTCGATATACCGTGTGCACATGCTCGGATGGTCCATGGGTAGCCAGATAGCGATGGAATTCGCCGTGCAGCATCCCGAGAGACTGCAGAGCCTCACTCTCGTCTCCGCCTACATGAGACGCCCGGCACGTTCGAGCTACATGATGAACACGATGGTGGATGCGGGCATGAACGGCGTGAGCGTCGCGTATATCTACGCCATGGTGAACGCATTCAGCTTCACCGAGGATTACTTCGCGGCGAAAGAGGCGAAGGGATCTAAGGTCAGGACCGTAGATTCAACAACACCGGAGAGGCTTATGGATCAGATGCGTGTGCTCGATTCCTACGACCTTCGCGGAAAGGTGCAGAACATCACCGCTCCTACCCTCTCGATCCACGGATTGAGCGACATAATGGTCGAACCGAAGATGGGGGACGAGATAGCATCGCTCATAAAGGACTGCCGCACGTACCGCATACCGAACGTAGGGCACATAATCCACCCCTCGCTCTACGCAGAGCAGTTCAGGGACCATCTGATCAGGAATTCAAAGCAATAAGCTTCTTCCTTCTTTCCCTGGCCTCGCGGATCATCGGCCTGATGTTGTCCTTGATCTCCTTCGTGCACGGCCAGGTGTCGTCCATGTAGCTGAGATCTATCTCGTAGCAGTCGTTCACTATCGCGAGATACACCCTGCTCATGAACGTCGACACCATATACGGGAACTCGTCGCAGATCTCGGGCCTTCCGCCCCACATCTTGCATCTGTTCTTTCCTGTCAAGAAATGACAGGGCTCTGTCTCTCTGAAGAGCCATTTCTCGTCGGTGTCGTCGCGCTCGAGATAGTCCATGACAAAAGATAACGGATCGGTATGATTGTAGGCCGCGACCCTCTCGACCTCTTCGTCCCTGACGGTGATGAACGGCTGGTTGCAGCATTTCCCGCACATATGGCAGGGGTGATCCCTTTTCAGATCGGAACAGATGTCGTACGCCATATCGAGGTCGCGCAGCATATCAGGCGGAATTGCATCAAGTCCCTCCAGCACATATTTGCCACGATATAGGACCATTGATTCCGCCTCGATCTTTTCACGTCAGGGCCATGTAGAAACCGTAGATGAATCCGACCACAGATGTGAAGACACCTATGGCCGAGATGACAACAAGCATCTTCCTGACCTTCCCCTCGAGCGCTGACATGCGCACGATAGTCTGCGCATAACTGCCGAGGGCCATTCCGATAGCTCCGAAGGCCACGGCGAACCAACCGTAGTTGAGAACGGCACTGAGAATCGCCGCGATACCGAGCGCGACCGAGATGTACGCCGCATAAACGAAATACACTTTGGCATCGGAGAAACCGACCGGCTGGTCAGTCCTCCAATCGCACTCCTCGCAGAACAATGTGCCGTCCGGGTTCTCATGACCGCACTTCGGACACTTCATATTTCGTCCAAAAGCATCACTTGTATTTATCAGCGACTGATGACATCGGCCTCAATCCTGCATCTGTCGCCGCCGAAACGGGTGCTCTCTTTGACCGTGACGATACTTTTGACATCGCTGCCGCTGAACAATCCTAGCACCTCGCCTTCCGTGAAATAATGATATACTATGCCGTTGCCTCTGACGAACGTCGAATCGCCGACGGACTCGCCTTTTCCGGAACGCAGATCATCAGAAGAGAATACGCGCACGAGTATGTGAGAGCCCTTCTTGGTGACCCTCATCGCCTCTGATACGGCGGCGGCCATTTCGTCCTGAGAGAGGTGCTCCAGGACATGGAACATCACCGTTCCGTCAAACGTTTCATCATCGAAAGGAAGCGAACATGCGTCGCAGCATACGAAACTCGTATCGCCCTTTATATTGCTGGTACATGTGTCAATGGCCGTCTGAGAAAAATCGGTCCCGACCACCCTGTAACCGGCGGCGGCCAATGCCGCGGCGGTCTTGCCGTTGCCGCACCCGACCTCCAGGATCCTTCCCGATTCTACGAACGGATATGCGTCGCGGGACGAGATGCCCCTCCACGGACGCCTGTTGCTCTCGTAGAAACGGTCCCAAGATTCTCTTTGATCCTGCACGGCGACGGCATGCATCCGCCTGTTGAAAATACCACCGCCGCGGAAGACCCTCTGATATGCGCGTGCGTAGGAGCGATGGTATTAATCCGATGATGTAGGTATATGAGTTTATGGGAGAAATGGAAGACGTCGTTGCCGAATTGAGAAAGCTTCCGTCAGTCAGCGAGAAGTGCTGCGTCGGTATGTACCTCCTTGGTATCAGGTCCATCGACGACCTGAAAGGGAAGAACCCCGACGAGATGTACGAGGCGCTGACCAACAGGAAAGATTTCTACGCGGAACCTTGCATGCAGAAGATGCTCAAGATCGCCGTCGGCATGGCCAACAAAGGCATAACCCGCAAATAAGCGAAAGATCGCTTCAGGCCGTCTGTTTGTTTGCAGACGGCCCGTATTTCTGATCGAGTACTTCGAGCCATGAGAAAAACAGGGTGACTATCCTCTCTGTGAGGACGAGGAACGTGTTCAGCGGTCCTTTCATCATCCTTCCGGGCCTCATCGATATGACCGTGTCGCCGACTATGTAACGTTTAGATCTGTCGGAGATGCAATTGTTGTGCGCGGCGAGATTCCTCATCACAAGGATATCATCCCACTCGCTGAACGTGGTCCCGTTGATCATGCCTATCTCCGAGGTGGCCTGCATTATGTTCCTGAGATAAAGGTGGCTCCCTTTCTCCAGGGATTTCTCCTTTATGCCTGAGCCCGGGTATATCGAGATGCAATCCTTCGAGGCCTTCTCTATCACGGAGACCACATCGACGAACAGATCCTTGGTGACCGTTATCACGCGTTCGACGAGCTCGCTCTCGTTGCTCTCGTCGACCTCGGGGAACTTCTTGCTTCCCCACGAGTTCTGATAGAATGTCATGATCTCTTCCGCTATCTTCACCCTGTTATGGATGTTCCAGAAGCACATGGATCTGGGATCGTTCTGCCTGTCGGCGATGTCCCTGGTCACGCTTTCGGCATATATCCTGGATGTTTCCGACAACATGCGAATGTCATCCGCGACGGTCATATGCCCGTGTACCTGCGGGAAAGTAAATCAAGATGTCGGACCGACGTGCTCGGCAACACGCTGATCCCCGGCCGAAGAAGAGCGGTCATGAGCCGGCCGTGCGTTATAGCCAGTGTGGATGAAAGATATTTAAATGATTGTCCTCATGCCAGTTCCCAGAGGTCAGTATATGTACTGGAACCCTAAAATCGAATGTATGCCGAAAGAGGAACTGAAGAAACTGCAATACAGAAGCCTGAAACAGCTTGTCAACAACCTGTACAGTTTTAACCAGTTCTACCACGACAGGATGGTGGCCCAGAAGGTTCATCCCGACGACATACAGAGCTTGGACGACGTTCACAAACTCCCGTTCATGTTCAAGAAGGATCTCAGGGACAACTATCCGACCAAGATGTTCAATGTGCCCAAGGGCGAAGTGGTCAGATACCACGTCTCGTCGGGCACCACGGGCAAGCCCACCCTCGTGGGCTACACCAGGGACGACCTGGATTATTGGACCGAGGCGTTGGCAAGATCGCTCACGTCCATAGGGATAACGAACGAGGACACGGTGCAGGTATCCTACGGATACGGGCTGTTCACCGGAGGCCTCGGACTCCATTACGGAGTGGAGAAGGTCGGAGCGACCGTCCTTCCGTCGGGAACGGGGGGCACGGAGCGTCAGCTCGAGCTCATGGTCGATCTCGGCGTCACCGCCATCGCATGCACGCCGTCCTACCTCATACACATGGGCGACGTAGCGGCCCAGATGGGCATCGATTTCAGAAAGGATACGAAGCTCAGGACGGCCATACTCGGCGCGGAACCGTGGACCGAGGGCATGAGGAAGCACATCGAGGAAAGCATGGGCGTCAAGGCCTACGACATCTACGGAACGTCGGAGATGGCGGGTCCCATGTTCACAGAGTGCGAAGAGAGGAACGGGATCCACATGCAGGGCGATATCGTCTACACGGAGATCATCGACCCCGATACAGAGGAGGTCCTCGAACCCGGACAGAAAGGCGAGCTCGTCGTGACCATGCTGAAGAAGCAGGCCATGCCCATGATCAGGTACAGGATCAAGGATCTCACATACATCATGGAGGAGGACTGCCCCTGCGGCAGGACTTCGCCGAAGATCGCAAGGATCAGCGGAAGGTCCGACGATATGCTCATCGTCCGCGGTATCAACGTGTTCCCGTCGCAGGTAGAGCACACGCTCATGCAGATCCCCGAGGTCGGGAATCAGTACATGATCATAGTCAACAGGAACGGTGCTCTCGACGATATGACCGTTCAGGTGGAGATCAGACCGGAGGCCTTCAGCGATAAGATGGAGGATATGGTCGCCTTGAAGAAACATATCGAGGCAGAAATGAAAAAGTACCTGAACATCGCTGTCAGAGTAGAACTCAGGGACCAGGGGTCGCTCCCCAGGTTCGAAGGGAAGGCCAAGAGGGTCATAGATAACAGGGTGTTATAAATGGCAAACAAAGACGTCATCATGCAATTGTCGATTTTCGTGAACAATGAGCCCGGGAGCTTAGCCTCCATGGCCCAGATGCTGAAGGACTGCAACATAAACCTCAAGGCCTTCAACATCGCCGAGTCGGAAGGATTCGGGGTATTCAGAGCTATAGCCGACGATCCCGAGGGGTCGTACAAGAAGCTCAGGGACAAGGATGTCGTCGTCAAGATGACGGATGTCGTCGCCGTACCGGTGGACGACAGCCCCGGCGGCCTGTTCTCCGTGGCGAAGGTACTCGGGGACGCCAAGATCAACATCGAATACGGCTACGCATACGAGGGCGAGAAACGCCCGGTAATATTCCTCAGAGTGGACGACGCCGAAGCGGCAGTCAAGGCCTTCTCCAAGGCCAAGATGAAAGTCCTCTCCGAAAAGGATCTCTGAGAGTGCTACAATGGGCAATCTCAACGTCATCGTCGCCGGCTGCAAGGATTTCGCCGGAAGCATCGGAAAGAAAGGCACCGTAACGGACATGACCTTCTTCGAGCTGAAGAAGGGCAGCGATTCCGTTACGCTGATCGAACCGTCGAAATATCCCGAGAAACTGTCGTCGCTGTTCTACTCGGCATCGATGGCGGAATACGCCCTGCTTGCCGTGGAGAAGATAGACTCGTTCCTCGGAGAGACCATCGTGATGATCGACTCCATGGGCATCGACAAAGGCTGGATAGTCCTGAAGAACTACATACAGCCGGAGCAGCTGAAGCCGCTCATCGCCGGAACGGCGCTGGAGAAATACGAATTCATAGAGGACGATGCTGTCAAGATCAGGGAGATGCTCCTCGATCTTGCCTGCAGCACCAAGAAGGTCGCAGGCGAAGGGACCTGCGGGTCCTGCCCGGTGGACAGCCACTTCAACGTCAAAGGCGTCGGAACGGTGGTCCTCGGATCCGTCATCGAAGGATACTTCAAGGTACACGACAAGATGACCGTCTTCCCGAAGAAGAAGGAGGTCGTCCTCAAGTCGATACAGAAGCACGATATCGACGCTGATGACGGCATAAAGGGAGATCACGTCGGCCTCGCCCTCAGGGGCATAGAGACCGAGGAACTGGACCGCGGATACGTCATCACGACCGATCCGGCCATCAAGATGACCAAGAAGGTCGACGCCAAAGCAAAGCTCGTCAAGTACTGGCCGTCCCCGATCAAAGAGGGCATGGTCATGCACATGGGGCACTGGATGCAGATGATCCCGTGCCACATCAACTCCGTCAAGGACGACGGGGATTTCAGAGCACCGACACTTGATATCGATCTCGAATCCGAGATGATATTCAAGCCCGGGGACAAGGCTCTCCTGATGTATCTGGAAGGCGGAAAGCTCAGGGTCGTCGGCAGCGTCGAGCTGGACTGAGACGACACGGACCGCAGATGATGCACTTGGACTGGAAGAAGTATTCCGGAGTGATCCTATGCGCCGTCCTGACGGTACCCGCGTACTTCCTCGGCAAACAATTTCCCATCATCGGCGGTCCTATTTTCGGCATACTCATCGGCATGGTCCTGGCGTATTGGAGACGCCCGGAGTATCTTAACAACGGGATCAAACTGACATCCAAGTATGTGTTGCAGGGATCGATCATTATGATCGGGTTCGGGATGAATCTGTATCAGATCCTTTCCGTCGGGTCGCAGAGCCTCGCCATTATGATATTCACCCTGGCGGCGGCGTTCATAACCGCGTTCGCCGTCGGAAAGCTCCTGTCGCTGAAAGGCAATGTTCCGATACTGATCGGCGTGGGCACGGCTGTCTGCGGCGGATCCGCCATCGCGGCCGCGGCACCTGTCGTGAAGGCATCCGACAAGGATATCGCGTTCTCGATATCCACGATATTCCTGTTCAACATCATCGCGGTGTTCATATTCCCCGCCATGGGGCACATGATGGGGATGACCGACATGGAGTTCGGTATGTGGGCAGGCACCGCGATAAACGACACATCGTCCGTGGTCGCGGCCGGGTACACGTATTCCTCTGCCGCCGGGGACTATGCGACCATCGTCAAGCTGACTAGGACGCTGATGATCATACCGATAACCCTGGTCCTGGCGTTATGGGTCGCCCGCAGCAGGAAGAACGAGGAGAAGGGGAAATACAGCATCGCGAAGATATTCCCGTGGTTCGTGCTTGGATTCCTGGCTACGTCGATCATCGCCACATCCGGCATCCTGCCTTCCGACTGGTGCGGATATCTGAACGAATTCGGCAAGATCATGATAACCATGGCCATGGTCGCCATAGGACTGAGCACGAAGCTCAACGAGCTGGTGAAGAACGGCCTCAGGCCCATCGCCCTCGGTATGTGCTGTTGGATATCCATCGCCGTCGTGTCCCTGATCTGCATATACGGATTCGGGTTCTGAAGGCACCGGATCGTGCCCGGCCGTACTTTCGCCGGCGAACAATATAAATCCCATTCTGCGATACGGTTATTGCCGTGATAATTGATAACACGGAACACTTCGCCGAGTGATCAGATGAAATATTGGAACGAAAAGATCGAAACGATGCCCAAGGAAGAACTGCAGGCCATTCAGTTGGACCTGCTTCAGAAACTCATCAAGAG
>CAZXIY010000004.1:0-30910 GCA_964640935.1 uncultured Methanomassiliicoccales archaeon | reverse complement strand
TTATTAACTGTATAAACGTAAAAAAATACACTAATATTAATTAATTAAACTCTAAAAATTACACCAATATTAATTCGTGAGCAACATGGTAAGCGTACACACGGTGCAATGCAATAATAGGGGTGTGACATAAAACAGAGCTCTTTAGTGTCTATAGAACAGAGTAAACCGGTAGACAAAGCTTAATCAAATATGCGGTGATAACGACACGAATAGCATGGGCCTGTTTTCCAAAGAAGAGGAGTACAAACTCGTCATAGTCATGAGGTCCGACCTCAAGATGTCCAAAGGCAAGATAGCAGCGCAGGCATCGCACGCAGCGGTCAACTGTGCGTTCGCCTGCAAGAAGAAGGATCCGAAGGGATTCGACAAATGGTACAGCGACGGCGGACAGAAGAAGGTCGTGCTGAAGGTCAATTCTCTGGACGAGATCTATGAGCTCAAAGCCGTTGCGGACGCCCAGGGGATCACTAACACGGTGATAATCGATCAGGGACGCACGGAGATACCCACCGGTTCAGTTACATGCATAGGCATAGGCCCCGGTCCCGATTCGGTAATCGACAAGATCACCGGCGGGCTTTCGATGCTGTGATCAGCGCACGAAGTTCTTTCGCGGCGGCCGATACATCGGGCTGCGAGACGACTGCGGATATCACCGCGACACCGTCCGCCCCGGCATCTATTATGCTCTCTACGTTCTCCTTGTTTATGCCGCCGATGGCTATGACAGGGATCTTTACGGCTGATCTGATCGCCTTCAGCATATTCAGACCGTGACCCGCACCGGCGTCGTCTTTCGATGCCGTATCAAAGATCGGGCTCAGGGCGACGTACGACGCCCCGTCCTTTTCGGCCTCCAGGGCCTCTTTCACATCCCCCACGGATACGCCTATGACGAATCCCTCCGGGGACAGTTCCCTTGCGTCAGATGCAGACATATCCGACTGTCCCAGATGGACGCCGTCCGCCCCGGATGCCAACGCTATGTCGAGTCTGTCATTCACGATGAATCCGGCCCCGAAGCGTTCGGAGATCTCGGAGATCTCCTTGGCCCACTTCAGAAGCTGTCTGTCGTCGCAGTCCTTGGCCCTGAGCTGAACGACGTCCGCTCCGCCCTCGTATGCCCTTTCGGCGATCTCGACGTGGGACAGTCCGTTGGAGAGTCTGTCGTCCGTGACGACATAGAGGTCGTATCTCATCATTCCATCTTCAGCCTGTCAGCGATATCCTTCTCGGTGAGGTTGTACATCGAATCGAAGATAGCGACCTTGAACGACCCCGGCCCGTTGCAGTTCTGGGCGGCGATCTCCCCGGCGATGTTGAATGCAGATATCGCGGCCGACACGGCCTTGACATTGGAGCCGTGAACTGCCGTGTAACATCCGACCACGGATGACACCATGCAGCCGGTACCAGATACACATTCGAGCAACTTGTCGCCGTTCTTCAATACGGCGACCTTCTTCCCGTCCGACACGTAATCGGTCTCCCCGGTCATTGCGACTATCGCCCCGGTCTTCTTGGACAGTGTCTTGACGACATCCGGACCGTTGCTGGATCCGGCGACGGAATCCACTCCTCTGACAGTCCCTTCGGATCCGGCGAGGATGCTGATCTCCCCTGAGTTACCCTTGATCACAGAGACCTTCACTTCGTCGAGGATCTTGAAAACGGTCTCGGTCCTGTAGGGCGTCGCTCCGGCCCCGACCGGATCGAGTATAACCGGTATTCCGACATCGTTGGCCTCTTTGCCGGCGATGATCATCGACTCTACAGTGCGGGGCTTCAGCGTGCCGATGTTGAGAACGACGGCGGATGCGATCTTGACCATGTCCGGAATATCCCTTCCGGCATCGGTCATCACCGGAGAGCCACCGGCGCACAGCGTAATGTTAGCACAGTCATTCACCGTGACATAGTTGGTTATGTGGTGGACGAGCGGTCTCTTGTTCCTGACTTCCGTCATCATCTTGGCTATCGGCGATACCATGCGACCTCGATTGTCGATTCGTGTTATTAAGATATCTCGGGACGGGACGTTCGGTTATCCCTCGGGTCCCGCGTATACCGACGTTTCCGTCGGCTAAGATATTAATAGACGAGCGCCTACGGGGAGGTAACGGAAACCCACTTGTAAGGGGACGATTCTGAGATGAAAGCACTATACAGCGATGGCAGAGTAGAGGAATGCACGGACGAGAAGGAAGAGCTGAAGGTCATAAGGCACACAGCGTCGCACATCATGGCGCAGGCGGTCCTGAGGCTGTTCCCCGGGACTAAGTTGGCCATCGGCCCCGCCATCGACGACGGGTTCTACTACGATTTTGACAAGGACGGAGGCTTCACGCAGGAGGATCTCGACGCTATCGAAGCGGAGATGAAGAAGATCGTGAAGGAGAACCTCAAACTCGAGACATACACGCTTCCCAGGGGCGAGGCGATCGAGTACATGAAAGGAAGAGGGGAGATCTATAAAGTTGAGCTCATCGAGGACCTTCCCGAGAGCGCCCCAATCAGTTTCTACAAGCAGGGCGAGTTCACGGATCTCTGCGCTGGACCGCATGCGACGTACACCAAGGCCGTCAAGGCATTCAAACTCACATCTATCGCCGGCGCATACTGGCGCGGCAGCGAGAAGAACAAGATGCTCTCCAGGATATACGGGACCGCGTTCAAGGACAAAGAGCACCTGGACGAGTACCTCACGATGCTTGAAGAGGTCAAGAAGAGGGATCACCGCAGACTCGGCAAAGAGCTCGGTCTCTTCGCCATAATGGACGAGGGACCCGGATTCCCGTTCTTCCTGCCGAAGGGAATGATCATAAAGAACACGCTCACCGAGTACTGGAGAGAGATCCACCAGAGGGAAGGCTACCAGGAGATATCCACCCCTATGATCCTCAGCCAGCACCTGTGGGAGCAGTCCGGCCACTGGGACCACTACAAGGACAATATGTACACGACGATCATCGATGACGCCGAGTACTGCATCAAACCGATGAACTGCCCCGGAAGCGTCCTTGTGTACAGGAACGAACCGCATTCCTACAAAGAGCTGCCGATAAGGCTGGGCGAGCTCGGACTTGTGCACAGACACGAAAGGTCCGGTACGCTCCACGGGCTCATGAGAGTCAGATGTTTCACGCAGGACGATGCACACATCTACCTTGCGAGGGACCAGATCACCGAGGAGATCAAGAAGGTCGTCAAACTCATCGACGAGGTCTATTCTCTGTTCGGGTTCAAGTACCACGTCGAACTTTCCACCAGACCCGCCGACAGCATGGGCAGCGACGAGGATTGGGAAGCCGCGACTGACGGACTCAAAGAGGCACTCAAAGAGTCGGGGCTGAAATACGTCATCAACGAAGGCGACGGTGCGTTCTACGGACCGAAGATCGACTTCCATCTCGAGGATTCCATCGGAAGGACATGGCAGTGCGGAACGATACAGCTCGACTTCCAGATGCCTCAGAGGTTCGACATCAACTACATCGGAGCCGATGGCGAGAAGCACAGGCCGATCATGATCCACAGAGTGATATTCGGATCAATCGAGAGATTCATCGGCATCCTCATCGAGCACTATGCGGGAAAGTTCCCGACATGGCTCGCGCCGGTCCAGGTCAGGGTCCTCTCCGTTTCGGAGAAATCCCGTGATTACGCTAACTCCGTCGTCGGCAAACTGAAAGCATCCGGCATAAGATGCGAGGTCGACAACAGGGATGAGAAGATCGGATACAAGATCCGCGAGGCTCAGGTCCAGAAGGTCCCGTATATGCTAGTTCTCGGCGAGAAAGAGAGCGAGGACGGAACGGTCGTCTCTGTCAGGAGCAGGGACAAAGGGGATCTCGGCAGCGAGGATACTCAGACTTTCATCGCATCCGTCAAGGACGAGATCGACGGCAGAAAGTCGCTCTGAAACCGATGGCCCTTCGGGGCCATCATTCATCTTCCATCTGTTTTTATTATTCCCGCGTGGGCGTGCGTGCGCGTGCTTTCAGTTATCTATTTATAACGAACAGCCATAACGACGCTCAGTTACAATGACCGGCAAATCAGGGAATTCTAGGGATGCCGATGTCCCGTTGGAAGCTACGGACGATATCCTAGCGGAAGATGTGGCGGCGGCTGAGGCCGAGACCAAAGCCGAGGACAAGGAAGCGGCTGAGGCCAAAGCGGGCAAGTCCAAGAAGAATGCCGAAGGCGTGACAGAGAAGCATAAAGCAAAAGCTCCGAAGATCAACTTCAAGTGGTCCAATGTGGACCCGATCATCAAAGTGAGCTTCGTCGTCTTTATGCTGGCGTGTGTCATCGTTCTCGGCAGCACGGTCTACGACAAAACGCTCGCCGATCATACAAGCGCTGCGGCGGAGTATGGCGACAAGGTTATCGTGGACTATGTTGGAAGCTATTACGTTTATTACGAAGAGGACGGAGCAGTCATCTTCGATACGACCCTGAAGAGCGTCGGGGACAACAATGCCGATTACGTCAAGAGCTGGGAGTACAGCAAGACGAGCTACTCCACCATATCGCTCACGATCGGCAACGGCAAGTATCTGTCCATGTTCGAGAATGCGATAATAGGCCATCACACCGGAGATAAGATCACGGTGAAGATACCCGCGGCCGACGCATACGGTCTGGTCTCGGATTCTCAGAAAGGCACATGCAGTCTTAGCGCCGGAGAGGCGAGTATCGTCAAGGAGTACACATCTGCTCAGTTCAAGGAGTTCTTCGGCAAGGATGCTCCCTCGGCAGGAACGGTCAATCAGAAGATGACCTCCCCGTACGGGTGGGATGCGTTCGTATCTGTCGATACCGATGGCAAAGTTGTTGTCAACTATTCTAATGTGATAGCTGGCGACACGCTGTACAACGTCAACAAGAACCTGGATCTGAAGGTGACATCCGTTGCAGACGGCATCATCTCATACGAGTACAAGTTCAAGGACACAAAAGCGGACGGCACGGACAAGATCGAACTCGTGAAGGCGATAGTCGATGATTCGTTCGTCTACGTGTACTCGCTCGGTGACGACTCTTTCAGCTACAAGACTACTGAAGAGAAGATCGGAATGGATCTCTACTTCACTATAACGTTTGTAGGGTTCGATACATCTACCAGCAGTTAAACTTCAACCCGGGGCTTTGCCCCGGATTTATCAAGTCAATAACGATCAATTTGAACAATACATAGCACGTCCGATTGTTCATCTAGCTTACTCCGTCACGATTTTTAATCACGGAGGGTTTTCAGGTAATAATTACTAATAAACAGAGTCATTTAAAGAAAATATCGATCGTTTCTTCCACGCCTTTAGAACGGTCGGATACCGTTACATAGTCGGCAGATCTCTTCAACGATTCAACGGCATTTGCAACTGCAACACCACACCCTGCCCACTTGATCATCGGTATATCGTTGTAATTATCCCCACAGGCAACGACATTCTCGCGTTCTACATTGAGAGCCACACACAATCTTTTCAAAGAAGAGGCCTTATCAACACCCGACATCATGATTTCAACAAGATGCGGGAGAGATTGTGTTATGTTCAAATATGGAAATAATCTATGAAGATCGTCCATTATGCCGTCGATTTTATTCGGATCGTGAGATATCAAAAGTTTTGGTGACGGCAGGATGGTTGATTTCTCGAAATCTCCGAGTTCTATTATTTTTGCATATTTTGTATCGGGATCAGATTGAAGTTCACTGCAAACAGATTCAACGAAAATCGTATCACCGTTGTACATCTGAAGGTAATAACCATTTTCTTTGCAATATGATATCAATTTTCTGATTACAGGTACGGGTATTTCTGATTTGAAGATACATTCGTCACCATGCATCACCAGTGCTCCGTTGTATGAGATTATCAGAACATCATTTGAAATGCAACCGGAATATCTCTTTGCGGTCACTTCCATGCGACCCGTAGCAAGAACGATATATGTGCCGTTTTTAGAAAGAGCATTCAATTTTTTCATCAAAGAATCAGGTATCGTGTTATCTTTTTGCAGTAATGTACCATCAAGGTCGGTGGCCAATAATTGAAAATTTGTCATGATATTATTCCATATTTGATAAGAAACTCGATGATTATCAGCAATAGAACGACAGTTTGCGTACAATATATGAACATCATGAAAAACCGAGAGGTCCTGATATAGTTTTTCTTCACGCCATCCATTTTTCTATTGTCGAACAAGAAATATCTATTGACGTCATCATCTGTCTGAGATATCTTCAACTCACTCAGCAGTCCTTTGACAATTACCTTATGATTGTTAAAAACGTGATCCCATCTTTTTACAAGAACGTAACTTATGAGCCCCACTACAAAAAGAAACAGCAAGAGGATGATGGATGTTGGGAAATTGTCAGTAATGAGGACAGCCGATATAACTATGGAAAAAGCCAGAAGATACAATGATAGAAATTCTGCTCTCTCTTCCTCGACATGACGCATATGCTGCATATTTTCATCGATCATTGTCACAAGGAATTTATCATACTGGCCCGGATCCAAAAACTTCACCGTGCACATTATCGCGTTATAAAGTAAAACATTATCGTCCTTGACAATTTATTTCATTAATTTCGTCAGTCGGCGATATTGAAGATCACGCTGACGGGTGCTGTCAGCAATAATCTCTATGCATACAATGACATTACGCACAGGCAGTATTCAACGAATGACGAAACCAACACGATGCCGGATCCGACGAAATTCAGATGAGCAATTTCAGCTTCTCAATGAGATCGCCCGGATTCTTTCCGAGAAGCCTGATGCTCCTGTCGTTCTTGTTCGCATCCCTGTCGATGAAGGCATCGGGAACGCTCCCGTTCTCCTTTATCGTCTCAGCGGTTATCTCTCCGAGGCGGGCGTCCCTGTGCTTCTTGCGGTTGAATATCTGAATGGTCAATCCGATCTCTTCCATGATATCCATGAGCTCCTCGGAATATTCGAGGTTCATCGTGGCCCTCATTTCGGGATTGAATTTCATGACCGACATGAGAAGATAGGACGCATGTTCCGCAGATCCGTACTTCGCCTTACCGTTCTTTCTTATCGTCCCGTTGTGGAATGTGATCCTCTTGTCGACAGCCGCGATATCCTCCGGGCCCACCGGGTTGGGGAGCGAATAAGCGATATTCATCCCGTTCATCGGGACCCATTCCTGGGGGATCGTATCCACCAGGTCATCCGCGGCAGCATCGATCTCATCGAGGATGCGGAATTTTATCGAATCATCCTGCATCTTCACGATCGGGTTGACACATTTGTCCCCCTGGCCGATGACGTACATCGAGGCGATGGATTCCTGTATGAGCTCCCTGGACCTCATCACGGAATTGACAATGTCTATCCCTTTGGCCATATGGGCAGTGATGTACGATGACAGTGTGCATCCTCCGCCGTGTCCCGCTCTCTCGAGACGGGGGTATTCAAGTTCGGTGATCTCCGATGACAGGTAGAAGTAATCTTTTACTTTCTTACCGTTGAAATGGCCGCCTTTGAGGAGGACAGAGGAACCCTCTTTGCCAATGAGCTCGCACGCGAGTCTCGCATCGTCCTCTGTGTTTATGCTCATCTTGGCGAGAACCTCGGCCTCGTGTTTGTTAGGTGTTATAAGCTCGCAGAGCGGCATGAGATCCTTCTTGATCGCTCTCGAAAGATCGGTCTTTCCGAGTGAATCTCCGACGCCTGCGATCATCACCGGATCGATGATCAAAGGCATATCGTGATCCTCGAGTGCGTCTGCGACGACCTCGACGATCTCCGCGCTGTACAGCATCCCCGTCTTTATCGCTTTGATATCGACGTCGCTGAGCACAGCATCCAATTGATCCTGTATGACCTCGGTGGGCATAGGATAAATGCTCTCCACTGATGTGGTGTTCTGAGCCGTTACGGCAGTGACGACAACGCATGCATGTACGCCGACAGAGGCCATGGCCTTAACATCTGCTTCTAGACCTGCGCCGCCGATCGAATCGGAACCCGCAATTGTGAGAGCACATCTCATGTGCAGTACTCATTGAAAAACTGTATTTAGCACTTGTGTTTAAGAGGGATTAAATAATCGGCAAGCGGGCCGTAAGGCCGTTTGCCGAAGAAAAGAATCAGTCGCACTCGAGGCATTTCAGGGTGTTGTTCACGTATGCCTTGATCTCTTCGGGCGACTTGCCGGCAGCGATCTGTGTGAGGACGCTGAGCATACCGTCCGCATACTCGGCTTCGCTGTTCCCTTTCTTTTTCATTTTCTCGACGATCGATTTCTCTTCATCGATGTTTATTGCCATGGATTTCGGGACACCATTTACCTTTATAATCATTGGTATGTGGGCCGTCATAAGCCGCATAACGAGCGGTATTTGATTAGACGCCCAACCGATCGCAACCAACGTCAAATTTGAGAACAATACGATTAAATAACGGCTTTCTATTGAGAGCCTGATGAAATCTCACAGTTATCACTTTGTTCTCAAGGGTAAATCCGATTACAAAGACCTGACCCCTGTGTTCCCTGATATTCTCAAGATCATACTTCAGGAGAACGATCATTTTCAGGCACCGGAGGACGAAGAGAGTCGCGAGATGTTCATCGAGCTGAACATGGCCGATCTCGAGCTGAACAGGAAGCCCGAGGGTTACAACAGGAAAGGCAAGTACAGACTCGTCTTCCCTATGGACAGAAAAGAATTCTACATCAAGACTGTCCTGGGTAAACCGAACGATCTGAAGCGCATAGGCGACACGATCTCGGAGATGCTTACCACGGCAAAGGTCAAATTCGAAGTGTCGAAGGACGACAACATCGAATTCGAGTGATCACAGCATCATCATCGCGATCGTAACGGCCGTCATCGATATTCCGACGGCGGAGAGTATTCCGGCGTCAGATAGACTCCTTTTCGGACTGATAACAGACATCACTCCGAGGATCATCACAGTCAGACCCGCGAAGAATACTGCATATCCGATGAATTCCGAGTAATATGATGCGAGATCCTTCAATGCTGTTATCGATACAACGATCGAGAGTATGAGCACGCAAAGGATCGTGCCTCTTCTCTCGTCATCCTTTAGTTCTTCGTTCTCCAATTCGACAATACGGCTTTTGAATCTGTATGTGTTAATTCCCATCCCATCCATTTCATCGCCGGGAATACAATCTGTCGGAACGGTATATAAGGTGAAGCGGGGGAGGTCGCCGAATCACCCGAAAGTGGTATCTGCAGAAAATGAAAGAAGAAGTTTATTGAGGGATCTATGCCAAGAGGTCTTCCCAGCATTTCTCGATCAGATCGGATTCCTGACGGATCGTGTCCTCTCTGGACATGAGTTCCTGTATAGCGAGCACGATCTGCACGTCCGTCGATGCGGACGAAGTGCCTCCGACGGAATTGCGTCTTTCGACGCAGTTCTCGATGGCTATGGCATCGTAGACATCCTTTTCCACGAGAGTCGAGAATTTGCGGAACTCGTCGATGGTGAGATCGTCGAGTCTCTTCTTGCTGTCGATGCAGTATCTGACGGCAGCTCCGACTATGCCGTGGGCCTCTCTGAACGGAACGCCCTTTCCGACGAGATAATCGGCGAGGTCAGTGGCGTTTATGAATCCGGAAGAGACCTTCTCCAGCATGCGTTCTTTTTTGAACTTCATCGTCGAGACGACCTTCGTCATCATCTTCATGCAGTTGTTCACGGTATCCATGGACGTCATGACAGGTGCCTTGTCCTCCTGCAGGTCGCGGTTGTAGGACAGCGGGAGGCCCTTGGTCATCATGAGCATGGACACGAGGCTCCCGGTCACAGGACCGGTGCGTCCTCTGATGAGCTCGGCTATGTCCGGGTTCTTCTTCTGCGGCATTATGGACGATCCCGTGGTGTACTTGTCATCCATCTCGATGAATCCGAATTCCTGCGAAGACCAGAGCACCAACTCTTCTGCCATCGAAGAGAGGTGCACCGCAGCGAGAGATGCGCAGAATGCCATCTCTGTTGCGAAGTCCCTGTCGCTGACGGAATCCATGGAGTTCTCCGTGGGTCCGTCGAAGCCGAGGGCTTTTGCGGTCATCTCTCTGTCAATAGGGTATGTGGTACCGGCCAGTGCGGCCGATCCGAGCGGGCACTTGTTCATCCTGGAGAATGCATCGAGGAATCTGTCACCGTCACGCGACAGTCTGAACGCATGGGCCAGCATGTGCTGGGCAACGGTCACGGGCTGGGCGTGCTGCATGTGAGTGAATCCCGGGAGTATTGTGTCCCCGGTGTTCTGAGCTATCTTGATGAGAGCGTCTATGAGTCCGTCGATGGACGAGACGACTTCGAGGGCAGCATCCCTGAGATACATCTTGAAATCTGTCGCGACCTGGTCGTTGCGGCTCCTTCCGGTGTGCAGTCTTCCGCCTGCCGGGCCGATGAGGTCCGTCAGTCTGAACTCCACGTTGGTATGGATGTCCTCGAGGGATTCGTCGATGGCGAACCCCCCTTTCTCCATCTCGGCCTCTATGGTCTTGAGGCCGTCGATTATGCTGTCCGCGTCATCCGGGGCGAGGATGCCGCATTTCTTCAGCATCTTCGCATGGGCTATGGAGCCCATGATGTCGTAGAACGACAGCATGACGTCGATATCGAGGGACGATGTGAACTCCAAAGTGGAATTATCCATGTCGCCTTCGAACCTGCCGGACCAAAGGGCCTGTTTGGACATACTCATTCCTTCTTGTGGGCCTTTGAGGTCGTCTTGTTGGGGAGTCCCCAGCAGTAGATGAACCCGATAGCGGATTTGTGGTCGAACTCGTCGCCTTTTGCGTATGTCGCAAGTCCTTCATCGTAGAGCGAGTAGGGAGATTTGCGTCCGACTACCGTTACAGATCCCTTGAAGAGCTTTACGCGCACGGTGCCCGTGACGAATTCCTGCGTCTTGTCGACGAATGCGTCGATCGACTCGCGGAGAACGCCGAACCAGAGTCCGTTGTATGCGAGTTCGGAGAACTTCTGTTCCACGCCTCTCTTGTATTCTATGACATCTTTCTGGAGCGTCATGAACTCGAGGGCTCTGTGGGCTTTGATGAGCACAGTCGCCGCAGGGCATTCGTATGTCTCTCTGCTCTTGATGCCCACGAGACGGTCTTCGACATGGTCTATGCGTCCGACGCCGTTCTTGCATGCGACGTCGTCGAGCTTCTCTACGAGCTCCACGCCTTTGAGCTTCTTCCCGTCGACCATGATCGGTATGCCTTTCTCGAATGTGATCTCCATGTAAGTGGGTGTGTCGGGTGCATCCTTCGGGTTGACCGTCCATCCCCAGGCCTCCTCCGGAGGCTCTTCCCATGCGTCCTCGAGGATGCCGCATTCGCAGCTTCTTCCCCAGAGGTTCTCGTCGGTCGAGAACGGGTTCTCTTTCTTTACGAGTATCTCGATGTTGTTCTTCTTGGCATACTCGATCTCCTCTTCGCGGGTCATGACCCACTCTCTCATGGGGCCGATGACGCCCATCTTGGGGTCGAGGGACACTATGCCGACATCGAAACGTACCTGGTCGTTACCTTTCGCGGTGCATCCGTGGGCTATGTATTTCGCTCCCTCGCGGTGTGCGACCTCCACAAGCTTCTTGACAATAAGGGGTCTGGCGATGGCGGTGCTGAGGGGATATACGTCCTGATACATCGCGTTGGCCTTGAGCGAGGGCCAGATATAGTCCTCGACGAATTCCTTCTTAGCGTCTATGAATTCGGATTTGAGAGCGCCGTTTCTCAACGCGCGTGCCACGATATCATCCGAGCTCGGCGGTTGGCCGACGTTTATCGCGACGGCGATGACATCGAGGTTGTATCTGTCCTGGAGCCATTTGATTGCAACGGACGTGTCCAATCCGCCGGAATAGGCGAGGACGACCTTGTCTCTTTTCGCGTTAGTTTTTGCGACCATGTTTATCGGCTCTGTATTTCCGCCCATATGTTTATAGTATTCCCCGCGGCACTGAAAGCGGTAGTATTTCATTTCGGGGTTATTTGTGTCTATTTCTGCACACCGAATATAGCCAGCGCATAAAGTTTCAATGGCCAGACAATTGAAAACGGATTATTTCGGACGTTTGTTAACATGACCACAAACATGTTGCTTATGCATTGTTCTCGTTATCATGTTGACACAAGCGACAGCAACTGTCTGAAACTGAACAATAGCTTTTTTAATATGTTTATTCCTCGGAGCAAGTCCTTAACGTTACCGTTTGAGAGAGATAGTGATGAAGAAGGTAGGTATAATCGGAGGCACGGGATATACGGGCGGCGAACTAGCTCGCATATTATGCACGCATCCCGGCGTAGAGATAACGTCCATGACGTCGCGTCAGAACGCAGGGAAGAAGGTGTCCGACGTGCACACTTTCCTTAAAGGGTATATCGATATCGACTTCACCGAGAAGATCGGCGGGGATCTCGATCTTGTTTTCGTGGCGACACCGCACGGCGTGGCCATGAACGAGGTGCCCGGTCTCAGGAGCAGCGGGGTGAAATGCATAGATCTGTCCGGGGATTACCGTATGCATGACGTGTCCGTATACGAAAAATGGTATGGACATAAGCATACGGATCTGGAGAATCTCGAGAAATCCGTATACGGGTTGCCGGAGCTCTTCCGCGAGAAGCTCAAAGGGGCCGATATGGTAGCGAATCCCGGATGCTATGCCACGGCCACGATATTGGCCTGTGCGCCGCTGATGAAGGCAGGTGTTGCGGATAACGACATCATCGTCGACGCGAAGAGCGGAACATCCGGAGCCGGAATGGTACCGTCCCCGCGCACGCACCATGCGTACTGCGGTGAGTCCATAATACCATACAGCATCGGAACGCATCGCCACACTCCGGAGATAGAGATGGCACTCGGGATGTACTCGGGTGCAGATCCGAAGGTGCTGTTCGTTCCGCATCTGATACCGATCGTCCGCGGCATACTGTCGACATGCTACATCGGTCTGAACAAGGATCTCTCTCAGGAAGAGGTAGCTGAGATCTACGATAAACAATACAGCGGAGAACCGTTCGTGCATGTGGTGGAAGAGCCATCCATACGCGCGGTCGTCGCATCGAACCATGCCCAGGTGGGAGAGAAGGCATTCGGCCGCAAGGTCGTTTCGTTCGGAGCGATAGACAATCTCGTCAAAGGAGCATCCGGTCAGGCCGTTCAGTGCATGAACCTTATGCTCGGTCTTAATGAAACAGCAGGCCTGAATACGCCTGGTTTGGGGGTATGAGAATGGTTGAAATGATAGACGGGGGAGTAACAACCCCACAGGGATTCAAGGCGGCTGGTGTCCACAGCGGTGTCAAATATCGTTCGCTGGACCTCGGCCTCCTATACTCGGATGTGCCGGCAACGGCTTGCGTAGGATACACGAGCAATGCCGTTAAGGCCGCGCCCGTGCAGATCATGATGAAAGAGAACTCGCCGAAGCTATCGGCGGTCGTCGTGAACAGCGGGAACGCTAACGCACTGACCGGACGCCGCGGGCTGGAGGATGCGATGACCATGAAAGAGGCCGTCGCCGCGGAACTCAACATCGATCCGAAGACGGTCGGTGTGATGTCCACAGGGCTCATAGGACGCTTCATGGACATGCACAAGGTCAAATACGGAATAAGCAAGGCCTCGGCCGAACTCGAATCCGGACGTGAGGCTGACGGGCTTCTTGCCGAGTCGATAATGACAACTGATACGATAAAGAAAGAATGTGCTGTCCGCGTCCGTCTGAGCGACGGAACGCTGGTCTACATCGGAGCCATATCCAAAGGGAGCGGAATGATCGCCCCCCACATGAAAGTGCTCCACGGCACGACATTGAGCCTGGTCACCACGGATGCGACCCTCTCGACTGCGTTCCGTCCGAAATGGCAGGAGATCCTGGACGACAGCATGAACATGGTCTCCGTCGACGGCGACCAGTCCACAAACGACACATGCATCCTTCTCGCTAACGGCCGTTCTAAGAGCAAATGCGCCGACGACGATCCGGAATTCATCTCGGCTCTCAAGACCGTGATGACGAAGATCGCACGCACCATAGCAATGGACGGCGAAGGGGCATCCAAGCTCATCGAGGTCCAGGTCACAGGAGCGAAGACAGATGAGGATGCACGCAAGGTCGTTAAGGCAATAATCAACTCGCCTCTGGTGAAGACCGCGATATTCGGATCCGACCCGAACTACGGCCGTATAATGATGGCCCTCGGCAACAGCGGATGCGAGTTCAACCTCGAAGATGTGCGTCTCACGATAAAAGGCGGCGACATGGAGGTCCCGATATTGGATGCCGGAGCTCCGGTGTTCCAGGAGGAGCGTTCCGTCGAGGTCGTCCGTATGGCCATGGACAACAAAGAGGTCACGATCATAGTGGATCTCGCGAACGGCGACTGCTCTGCGGTCGGCTGGGGTTGCGATCTTACATACGATTACGTCCGCATCAATGCGGAATATGCCACATGAGGCGGTGCAATTGCTCGAAGATGTGTATGTCCTCAAATTCGGAGGAAATGCGATCTGCGGACGCGACAATCTCGACCGTCTGTCGAGAGAGATCGCCGGTCTGATACACGACGGTGCAAAGATAGTGCTTGTGCACGGCGGCGGACCCGAGATAAACGCGGAGCTTGAGAAGAGGGGAATTGTTCCGAAGAAGATCGCCGGACTCAGGATAACCGACGACGAGACGCTCGACATAGCGGAACAGGTGCTCCGCGGCATAAATGCCGATGTGGTCGAGTCCCTCCGCGATGCAGGCGTGGACTCTGTCGGCATACCGGGGTACTTCGTGACGGAATGCGTCAGGAAGAAGCCTGTGAAGACCGTCGAGGACGGCAAAGAAGTGTATGTGGATCTTCAGAACGTCGGCGACGTGGTCTCCACGGACGTTACGACGATAGAGGACATACTCGAGAGCGGCGTGACGCCGGTCGTCTATCCGATCGGAGCGGACAGCGACATGAAGCACCTCAACATCAACGCCGATACGATGGCCGCCGGAATAGCGGCCGGCGTGAAATGCAGAGAGATGATACAGATAACCGATGTGCCCGGGATAATGTTGGATGTGAACGATCCGTCCACGAAGCAGAACCTCCTGACGCTGTCGCAGGTCGACGATCTGATAGCCAGGGGGATAATCTCGGGCGGTATGATCCCGAAGGTGGACGCGTGCCGCAATGCTTTGAAAGCAGGTGTTTCCAAAGTGCGCATGGTCAACGGAAAGGACCCGCGTTCGATAGTGTCCGATGTGATGCACTCGGTGGATCACGGGACAATAATCACAATGGGATGACGATAATGCAATTCAAAGACGTAAAAGAGGAGAGCTCGGAGTATCTTTTCCAGAACTACGGGCGTGCGGAGCTGTGCTTTACGCATGGCGAGGGTATGTATCTGTACGATACAGAAGGGAAGAAGTACATGGATTTCGTGGCCGGGATAGCCGTCAACGCACTTGGCTATTCGCACCCCAAATGGGTGAAGGCCGTACAGGATCAGGCTGCAAAGCTCGTCCATGTTTCCAATTTATACTATGTGAAAGAGCAGGCAGATGCAGCGGCGAAGGTCGCATCCATAACGCCGAAAGGCATGGACCGCACGCTGTTCGTGAACAGCGGAGCCGAAGCGAACGAGGGGGCGATGAAGGTCGCTGTGCGCTACACGGGAAAGACGAAGGTGCTCTCCGCTCTCAACTCGTTCCACGGACGCACTTCGGCCGCTCTCGGGGCGACCGGGCAGACGAAGTATCAGGATTCGTTCCAGCCTCTCATCAGCGACTGTTTCGACTACTTCGAGTACGGATCATCGGAATCCATCAAGTCGAAGATCAACAAGGATACGGCCGCCGTTCTGGTGGAGCCGATCCAAGGGGAGGGCGGCGTGAAGACCGTCTCTGCGGACTTCTTCAAGACCGTCCGCGATCTCTGCACTGATTACGGTGCAATGATGATCGTGGACGAGGTACAGACAGGTATGGGACGCACTGGGAAATGGTTCGGAATAGAGAACTTCGGCGTCGTACCGGACATTATGTCATTGGCCAAGGCCCTTGGCGGAGGGTTGCCTGTCGGTGCGGTCGTCACTACAGAAGAGATATCCAAGGTCATGACCCCAGGAACGCACGGGACGACATTCGGAGGCTCGCCGATGATTTGTTCTGGAGTCTGTGCGACCATCGATATCATGAAAGAGGAGAAGCTGGTGGACAATTCTGCTGCGATCGGCAAATATTTGAAGGGAGAGCTGTCGAAGATCGACAGTCCGGAGATATCCGGAATACGCGGATACGGTCTGATCATCGGCGTGGAGATGAAGAGCAAGGCCCAGGACTTCCAGAAGTTCTGTCGCGACAGCGGCGTCCTGGTCAACGTGTGCCATGGGAACACCGTCCGCCTTATACCTCCACTCATAGTCAGCAAGGCCAACGCGGATGTTCTCCTCGGATTGTTCGGACAGTACCTTCAATGAGTACATGATTGTCTGATTTCAAACCTTTTTCACTTATTTGTTCCGAATAGGACATATATACTTTGACCGTGATGAGGAATATATGTCTAAGGGTCCCACCAAAGAAAGCCTCGCCGAGAAGACGAGGATCTACATAGACGCGCACCCGAGCGTAAAGGATTGCGTATCCAAAGGCCTCATCAACTACTCGTCGCTTGCGAGGATGATCATGAAGGATCTGGATCTCGAGAACGAAGAGGCTGTGATGATCGCTTGCAGGAGGTATGCAGGCAAGCTCGGCATAACCACAGATCACGAACTCAGCATACTCAGGATCCTTAAGGACAGCCGTCTGGAGATGAGGACTAAGACATGCATAGTCACGGCCAAGAACGATTGGTCTGTGCTTCACAAGATGGACAATCTTTTCAAGGACCTTTGGAACGAGAATTCCATCATGCAGGTCGTTCAATCCGCATCTGCGGTGACAATCATCGCGGATAAGATGCTCAAGGACCGTATCATTGACACAGTCGGCAGATTCAACACGATCAAGGTAAGAGAGAATCTCGTCGAGATCGCTGTGAAATCTCCGGAGAAGATCGTGGATACGAGCGGTGTGATCGCATATCTGATCACAAACCTCTCTGATGCAGGGATCAATATCGAGGAGACCGTGAGCTGTCATACTGACACAATATTCATTGTCGGCGAATCGGACATGATAAACGCGTATTCTGTCCTTACGAAGTGCATTCAGAGCGCTGAAGAGACCGTCAAGGACTGAAGCCGTGGTACAATGGCGTTCGACGGCAGGAAGAATATTGTCGATATAGACGACGACTCCAAGACGGTCTACTTCGAGACTTGGAAGCCGAAGAAGATATCAGGGACCAAGATAGGCGGGATATTCGGTTACAGCGAATTCTCCACTCCGTTCAAAGTGGCTTGTGAGATCGCCGGGATATACCCGGGGGACAAGGCCAACAAGTACATCGACGCAGGGAACATTCTCGAACCGGTACTCAGAAATTATATCGGGCAGAGTGTCACGAGGATGCTGTCCGGACCCCTCGGTATGAGCGGAGATTCAAAGATCGCTATCGAAGAACCCGTGCCGAAAGAGAAGTGCCAGTATGATCATTTTCATGATAACAAACTGTTCGGCGGGATGGTCGACGGGTATGTGCTCGAGAACGGGAAGCGCATCGCCGTCCTGGAGATCAAGACATCACACGAGAAGTCCAAATGGCTCGACGAGACCGGCGGCATGACGAATGTTCCGATGTCGTATCAGCTCCAGGCGTCGCTCTACGCAGAACTCGCCGGATTGGATAAGGTGGTGTTCTTGGTCGGATTCCTCGAGGACAGCGATTACATCAGGCCGACCGCATGGAGGCCGTCGGCGGACAACGTTTATATTATCGTCAAGGATAAACTCGATATGAGCCAGTACATGAAAGATTCAGAGGAATGGTATAACGATTACATCCTCAACGGATACACACCGGAATGGACCGACAAGGACACTGATCTTCTCAAATACCTCAGAGCAGGTATGAAGGGGAGGAAGTGAAGCAGCCTTCGCCCTAGTACTTCGGGTTCGAAACGAACTCACGGCTTATGCCAGGGGCCTGTCTTCTCCCACTTACAGAGATACGTGTCATCCTTGAAGAATATGGCCTTTACCTTCACCTTTTCAACCAGGACAAACCCGGTGTTTCCGTGGAATTTCTCGTTGAAGTACGTCGTGAATACGTAGAAATTACGTGCTCCCTTTTCGAGAATGAAGTTGCGGAAATCCTCGATCAGTTGTTTTCCAATACCCTGTTCGCGGTAACCGTCATCTACGCCGAACGTGATCAGCTCTGCATCGAATTCATCGGCATGGCGTTCCATCGCCCCTTTCTTGGCCTCGTCGAGTTTCGCTATATATCTGATCTTCTTGGCCCATTTGGGAGATCCTTTCGCGACCGCAAGATCATCGTCCATTCTTTTCTCGAAATCCAGATTCAGCGATGGTGAATGTTCCTTGTTTATCCTTCCGGCGATGAAACCGACGATCGTTCTGCCGTCGAAGGCCGCTCTTGCGAAATTCGCTCTTGACAGATGTTTCAATATTATGTAGTCGACGAATTTGAGGTAAGCCTCGCTGTTCTCTGTTTTGCCCTCTTTTACGAAAGGGCTACCGATAACATCGGTGAGCTTAGGAATATCCTCTTCGGTGATGTTCTTGTATTCTATCATCTGTCGGCCTTCTGCAGAATGCGGTCACGTCATCGGCGATACCTCTGATATAATTTCTTACGAATCTATGGCGGATAATGAAAAAATGCTCTTTGGAACGGTTCCTGCATCATGGATAATTCGGCGGGTATCATATATCCGATCACATCGGAAATACAGGATAAATCGGTCAGATCTGAACATAATGTTACAAATACGTAGATTCGATATTGTGTCTCATGGATCATGTTTCCAGGATTGGTGTCTCGCTTGAGCCTGATTTGCTGAAGGCGTTCGATGTATCGATATCCAAGAAGGGTTATGTGAGCAGATCTGAGGCTCTCCGTGATCTTGTCAGAGATTCCCTCGCCGAAAGCGAATGGAAGAACGACGAGGCCCAGATGGCGGGGGCATTGGTATTCATCTTTGATACGCGTGTCACCGATGTGCTGCTGAAGGTTGAGAGCAGCTACAGAAGGCATCGTAATATAGTGATGTATTCTTCAAGTTTGGACCTTGATGATTTCCTCAAGATGGAGATCGTCGTGGCCGAAGGAAAACTGTCAGAACTGAAGGAATTCTCTGCGGACATGACTGCCATAAAAGGCGTCCTCAGGGGAAAGCTGACGATGGTGGCCCCCAAGACCGGCAATATGCATCACATAGGTATGAGAGATTGATCATCGAGGATCATCCTATCGACAGTCACGCTTGACTGCAGTATGATTTTCATCGGCAATGTTTTCGCAAAACCGATGGTATGCATTTCTGAGTTGTTATTGCCAGATATATTAGTGTTACTAAATCGAAATATTTGATATATAGTGTTACTAAATAACGAAATATTATTATTAAGTAGCATTATTTGAAATTACGTGAGAAGAATAGCGATATACGGTAAAGGCGGGATCGGCAAGTCCACGATTTCGGCCAACATAACGGCGGCGCTGGCCGAAAAAGGTCACAGGGTGATGCAGATCGGCTGCGATCCCAAATCAGATTCCACCAAGCTTCTGTTGGGCAATTCGAAGTATCCGACAGTACTGGATTCTATGCGTAATTCATCCGACCTGCATCTGAACGATCTTATCCATAATGGATTCAAAGGATCGTTGTGCGTAGAATGCGGCGGCCCGAGACCAGGTTCCGGTTGTGCCGGAAGAGGTATCATCGCAGCTTTCGAGAAACTGGAGAAACTCGATGTTATAGACGAGTACAGGCCAGAGGTAATGGTCTACGATGTCCTGGGCGATGTGGTCTGCGGAGGGTTCGCTATGCCCATACGCAACGGATACGCACGCGATGTGTTCATTGTGACATCAGGGGAGATGATGTCACTGTATGCCGCCTCCAATATTTCGGAGGCCGTGAAGAACTTCTCTGCCGACGGATACGCGAGATTGGGCGGTTTCATTCAGAATTCTCGTAACATAGAACACGAGGACGAATTGGTCGAAAAGGCCGCCTTGGAATGCGGGACGAAGGTTGTAGACAGGATACGCCGCGATCCGATCGTTCAGGAATGTGAGAATCGCGGAATGACCGTGATCGAGGGGGAACCGAACAGCGACCAGGCATCGGCATACAGAGCATTGGCGGACAGGCTGCTATCGCTATCGGAGAATATTGACGGGGGAATGAAACTTGAGTAAAGGGATGGTCCCGTTGCTGTTATCGACCGAAGGGTTGAAAATAATAGTTTTTGGCGGCGGGAAGGTAGCTTTGAGGAAATGCAGATACTTTGAAGGATCGGAAATAACGGTCGTTGCCGAAAGGATCGATCCGGAGATCGAAAGATATGCGGAAAAGACGATAATCATGAAGGTCCCCGAGGATGCGGACATCAAGACGATGATAGATTCGTTCGAGATAGTCATCGCAGCTACGGACAACAGGGCACTGAACGACCGCATACGCAACGACGCGATCTACATGGGCATATACGTCAATTCGGCCCACGGCGGCGGAAGCATATTGATACCGTCCATACTCAAACGCGAGAAATACCTCGTGGCAGTGTCATCAGAAGGACGTGTTCCGGCATTTCCGCCATATGTCGTGGAAAAGATCGATTCATTCTTGGATGACAGGTACGACAGGACCTTGGATCTTCTTATCGAACTCAGGGCGATATCCAAAGAACGTATATCGGAACAGCGCGACAGACGCGATTTCATAGAATCGGTGCTGAAGGACAGCGAGATCGAGGATCTCATTGCCGACAACAGGATGGATGAGGCAAAGGCAACCGCTCTGAGGCTGGGTGGTCTGGATTGATCGTCAGTTTTCACGTGACGCATTCATCTGCGGGGCCGGCCGAGATAGCATCGATCATACCGATCCTGGAATTGTGCTCGGGGCCGATGATAGAGGATACCGATCTGATCGACGAATACATCATACTGAGAACGTGCAACAGATTCGAGATCTATGCAGTGACTTCTGCCGAGGACGAGGTCGTGTCCATTTTCGAAGAATTGGCCTCCAAGAACACGCCGTATCCGAAGGACAGCGGTGTTTGGTACACAATGAAGGACATCTCGAGCGTCAGGCATCTTTTCAGGGTCACCTGCGGGCTGGATTCCATGATCGTCGGAGAGGATCAGATACAGGGTCAGGTCAGGGACGCCTTCGTAAAAGCGAAGAAAGAAGGCCACGTCTCTCACATACTGTCCAGATTATTCGAAAGGGCACTTTACACGGGAAAGCGCGTCAGGTCTGAGACCGATCTGAACACGGGTGCGGTATCCATGGGTTCTGCCGCAGTGGAGTTGGCAAAGAAGGAACTCGGCCATCTCGAGGGAAGGACAGTCGGGATCGTCGGAGCGGGAGACATGGGAACTGTCATCGCAAAATATCTCACCGGCGTGGATCTCAAAGCGATATTCGTATCCAACCGTACATTCGAGCACGCCAAGGTATTGGCGAATCAGCTGGGAGGGGAAGCGGTGAGATATGATCTTCTGTCGCAGACGATTGGTGAATGCGATCTCATCCTGGTGGCTACGAGCGCCCCGCATATCATACTCACCAGGGAGATGGTGGAGTCGGCGATGGCCGGACGCGACCGTGACCTGCTGATAATAGACATATCGGTCCCGAGGAACGTATCGCCTGACATCTCCGAGATACCTAACGTCAAAGTCGACACCATGGCGGAGATAGGCTCGGTGGCATCTGAGAATATGATGAGGAGGCGCAACGAGATCAACGGTGCCGAATCCATAGTCATGGATGAGATGAACAGGCTATTCGATGAGAGGAACGAACATGCTGCAGATATCGTGATAGGAGAGATCGCGAAGCATGCGTCATGTATACGTGCGGAGGAACTATCCACCGCCATGTCCCGTATCTCAGGCGGATCCGATCCCAATGAGGTACTGAATGATTTTTCAAATGCATTGGTCGCCAAACTGATGGCAAAACCTTTCTGCAATCTTAGGGAGGCCTCGAAGAACGGGCATGATTATGTCTGCGAACTGGCCGCCGATCTATTCGGAGTTGAACAAAAATGACATTTCCAAACACAAGAATGAGAAGACTGAGAAATTCGCAGGAGATCAGGGATCTCGTATCTGAGACGAGCCTGCGCCCGTCCGATATGATATTACCCATGTTCTTCGACGAGAACAGGACTAAGAGCGGATCGGTGGATTCAATGCCCGGCGTGGATGTGCACCCGCTCGCGGGGTTCGGGGACATCGCATCCCGTATCGAAGGCAACGGGATCGGATCTGTGATGGTGTTCGGGGTCCCGAAGAAAAAGGACGCCGAAGGTTCGCAGGCCTATTCTGAAACAGGTGTCGTTCAGAAGGCTATAAGCGGCCTCAAGGAGAATTCCGGATTGACTGTCATCGCCGACCTGTGCATGTGCGAATACACCGACCACGGACATTGCGGGATCGTGCACAACAGCGAAGTCGATAACGATTCTACTTTGGAGCAATACGGCAGGATCGCAGTCTCCCAGGCGGACGCAGGGGCTGATATGATAGCTCCAAGCGGAATGATGGACGGCCAGGTCGGAGCGATACGCAAAGCGTTGGACGATGCCGGCCACAGGAACATTCCCATAATGGCGTACAGTGCGAAGTACTGCAGCGTATTCTACGGTCCTTTCAGGGACGCGGCCGGTTCTTCGCTCGGCAAGGGGACGCGCTCACAGTATCAGATGCAGTGCGGCAACCGCAGGGAAGCGATGCGCGAGATCGAACTGGACATAGATGAGGGGGCAGACATCATCATGGTGAAACCGGCGATGCCTTACCTGGATGTCATATCTGAGGCCAGGAGCAGGTTCGATGTTCCAATTGCCGCTTATCAGGTCTCTGGTGAATATTCTATGATAAAGGCAGCCGCGGCTAACGGCTGGATCGACGAGAAGAGAGCGGTGATGGAATCGCTAATCTGCATAAAGAGGGCAGGCGCCGATATGATTATCACATATTTTGCCGAAGAAGCGGCGAAAATGCTGTGAGGCGGTCGAATTGCATACCGATGTTTCGGCAGATATGTACGAAGTGCTGCGCGGATCCACACCCGGCGGGGTATCTAGTCCGGTGCGTGCGTTCGAGCCGTATCCGATCTTCGCCAACAGGTGCAGCGGAAGTACGATAACAGATGTCGACGGCAACAGATACACGGATCTTTGCATGGCATACGGCCCATTGATCCTGGGACATTCCAACCCTGACGTGATGCAGGCGGTTAAAGGCCAATTGGACAGAGGCACAGTGTTCGGCATGCCGTCCGAACAGGAACTGAGGTTGGTGAAGACGATATGTTCCAGGGTACCGTGCGCCGATTCCGTTAGACTCACGAATTCCGGGACGGAGGCGACGATGCATGCGATCCGTCTCGCAAGAGGATTCACGGGCAAGAGCGGCATAGTGAAGATGAACGGCGGATTTCACGGCTCCAACGACGCATTGATGGTCAACGGGTCCGGGACGCCATTCTCTTCGGGTGTAACGCAGGGTGCGATATCAGACACGCATGTAGTGGAATACAACGACCCAGAAGCTCTGGAATCGTTCTTGGGATCCGGCAACAGTGTAGCTGCCGTAATCCTCGAACCCATAATGGGGAACAATGGAGTGGTCCCTCCGGAAAAAGGGTATCTGGAGGATGTCAGGAGGATCACATCCGAACACAATGTCCTGATGATAATGGACGAGGTGATAACAGGATCACGCGTTTCCGCTGGCGGTGCTCAATCCCTGTACGGCGTGAGACCGGACCTGTGCACGATGGGAAAGATCATCGGGGGCGGATTCCCGGTCGGAGCAATAGCCGGAAAAAGAGAGATAATGGATCATCTGGCACCTTTCGGCAGCGTCTATGAGGCCGGGACATTCTCCGGCAACCCAGTTACGGCCGTTGCAGGATGCAAGACCCTGGAGATGCTTACGTCCGATGTCTATCATAATCTGTCGAAAAAAACCGTCGATGTTACCGGATCGATGGAGGACAGCCTGACCGACAG
Source organism: uncultured Methanomassiliicoccales archaeon (assembly GCA_964640935.1). Taxonomy (GTDB): domain Archaea; phylum Thermoplasmatota; class Thermoplasmata; order Methanomassiliicoccales; family Methanomethylophilaceae; genus CAZXIY01. The sequence continues at coordinate 6,697 of CAZXIY010000004.1, read as the reverse complement.
AGGGATCTGCGGCTGCGTTCAGAGCGCTCCGTCGATGTTCCAGGTATTCTTCGGAAAGGATTCTGTAAAGAACGGAAAAGAGGCGAAGACCGCGGACACGAAAATGTTCCGCAGGATGTTCCTGTATATGCTGGAACATGGGTTCTATCTTCCGCCTTCGGCAATGGAGGTGGAATTCATCTCCACAGCACATGACGACGAGTCCCTCACCAGATTCGCCCGGACATTCGATGATTTCCTCGCGACGGTGAGAACATGATAATAGGGACAAGGGAAAGCGAATTGGCGATGATGCAGACGCAGATATTCGCAGATGCTCTGAAGGCCGAATATCCTGATATCGAGTACGAGATCAAGCCGATGAAATCGTCGGGGGATCTCGATCTGACATCCCCGTTGGACAAACTGCAGGGTTACGGGGCATTCGTCAGGGAATTGGATGCAGCTCTTCTGAGCGGGAAGATAGACGTCTCAGTCAATTCCATGAAGGATATGCCTATCGATACTGCGGAAGGTCTGTGCATACCCGCGGTACTGCCGAGAGCGTCCCCGGAGGATGTGATGCTGCCGTGCGGTATCAAAGATTTACCGCACAATGCGGTAGTCGGCACATCGTCGATACGCAGATCGGCGATGCTCCTGTCGATAAGGCCGGACCTGAGGACCGCTAATCTGCGCGGCAACATCAGGACCAGGCTGTCAAAGCTCGACAAGGGCGATTATGATGCGATAATATTGGCAAAAGCAGGATTGGAGCGCCTGTCCGTCGACAGGCCGATGGTGTCGCTGGATCCGGAAGTGTTTATACCTGCCCCTGCACAGGGGGCGATAGCGGTCGTGTGCAGAAAGGACGACAAAAGGACGGTGAATATCCTGAGCCGTCTGAACGATCCGAAGACCAGGACCGAAGTGGATGCGGAACGCAGGCTCATGAAGCTCATGGGTGCCGGATGTTCGTCGCCGATCGGAATACATGCCGAGCTGCATGGCAGGAACGATATTCACATCAGTGCGATATCTTTCGAATATTCCGACGAGCCGATAAAGACAGACTCGGCGTTCCCGTTGAACGATCTCGAGAACGAATTGCTGCGTATGTCGGACATACTGAAAGGTGATGGGCAATGACCGGACATGTTTATCTGGTCGGGGCCGGACCCGGAGATCCGGGTCTGATGACCGTCGAAGGGATGAGGCTGCTCAGATCCGCCGAAGTCGTGGTATACGATGCATTGGCGGACCATTCTCTGCTCGACGAGTGCAAGGGAGCATTGCTCATCGATGTCGGAAAAAGAAGTTGCAATCATACCAAGACGCAGGACCAGATCAATCAGATACTGGCCGACTACGGATCGAAAGGAAAATCCGTCGTCCGTCTGAAGGGCGGGGACCCGTTCCTTTTCGGAAGGGGGGCCGAGGAAGCGGCATTTCTGAGAAAGGCCGGTGTGGGTGTCACCGTCGTACCGGGCGTATCGTCATCCATAGCTGTGCCCGAACTTGCAGGGATACCTGTCACGCACAGGGATCATTCCTCATCCGTCACGATAGTGACGGGGCACGAGAAGAACGAGAAGAACGCCCCGGTCGATTGGAAAGCGTTGGCGAACGTGCATGGCACCATCGTCGTCCTCATGGGGATGAGCAACGCATCCAGGATATCATCAGAGCTGATAGAAGGCGGTATGTCACCCGAGACGCCCGTATCAGTGACAACTGACGGTTCCAGGGCTGAGCAGAGGACTGTCGTCACAGTTCTGAGATCGCTGTCGGAGACGATAGCCGCGGAAGGGCTGAAGGCACCGGGGATAATAGTCATCGGCGGCGTGGTGTCAGAAAGGGAAACGCTCGGTGATCTTTCATGATCACTATTGCCTTCACACGTCCGGAGAGACGGCTGGCCGACTCCGTGAAGATGGCCGAGGGTATGGGTTTCAAAGTCCTGTCAGCACCGTCGCTGGACGTCACACATGGGTCTGCAGAAGATTTCTCTGATGTAAAGGATCGACTGACGGATCATGAATTCGATATCGTCGTATTCTCATCGCCCACAGCGGTAGAGGAATGCGAAACCGAATGGGGTGATGTGTCCCGTCTCGTAGGATATGCCGAGATCATACCTATAGGCCCGGGGACGTCCGCTTCGTTGGACAGGGCCGGAGTTGATACCGACGGCATGCCATCCGAATACAGTTCTTCGGGGCTGGTCGGATACATAACAGGGAAGCACGGCTCCGGGAAGGTCCTGATCATACATTCGGATCACGGTTCGGACATCCTGGAAAAAGGCCTTTCAGACGCCGGCATGGAAGTGAGCGAGCTGATAGCTTACAGGCTCGCGAAGGCTGCCGGCGATCAGAGGACGGATGCGATTCGTTCCGAGGGTAAGGCGGGACATATCGACATGATAGCATTCACCAGCCCGATGTCCGTGGAGTCGTTCTTGGATTCCATGGGTCAGGATGCGGATGCGGTAATCGGCAATTCCAAGATCGCCGCGATCGGCGATCCTACAAGATCGAAACTTCTTTCCGAAGGGATCGGAACGGACATCATTCCGACCGAATCGACCTTCAAATGTCTTTTGGAAACGATTTACAGAATAATCAACGAAGAACAGAGGCAATGAAATGAGGAACAACGGAATAATGATAGTGGGCCACGGATCCAGATACGAATACAACAAGAAGATCATGGAGCTTCAGGCAGACCGTCTCAGAGCGGCTGGTTACGACAACGTATACATCGGATTCAACGAGACTTCGCACCCATTCATCGAAGAGACTCTGAAGGAGATGGCGGCCGCAGGTATCGACGATATCGTCGCAGTGCCGTTCTTCGTAGCTTCCGGGCTTCATATGACAAGGGATATCCCTCCGAAGCTGAAGCTTACCGACGGCATATCAGAAAGCGAGATAGAGGTCGACGGTCACAGGATCATGATGCATTTCGAGACGCCGTTCGGCGACGATCCCATGTTGGCAAGGATACTTCACGAGAGAGTGGAGGATCTCGACAGCAAGACCGGAAAAACCGGGGTGCTCGTCATCGGTCACGGTTCAAGGTTGGATTTCAACAAGAATGTGATATCTCTGAACGCGAAGCGTCTTTCGGAGATGGGACACGCGAACGTCCGCTATGCATTCAATGAATTCAACGATCCGAAGATAGAAGCAGTTGTGGATGAGATGGCGAACGACGGCGTGGACGAGATAATAGTCCTTCCTCTGTTCATTTCGCTCGGAGACCATCTGAAGAACGATGTTCCTGAGAAGATACACCTGGTCGACGGCATATCAGAGGGATCATTCGAACACGATGGCAGGAACATCACGATCAAATATGCAAGGCCGATCGGAAAGGATCCTCGTCTGACAGACATCATAGCGGACAAGATTGAAAAGCATAGCCAGGGTGGAACATGCACGTATTGATACTGGATCTTACGCACGGCGGTGATATCCTATCGGAAGAATACGTTCGCAGAGGGGAAACGGTCACATGCGTCGATGTCTACTGCATAGCGACGAAGGAAAAAAAGGACTCTCTTGCATCGATCGGAGTTGACGTCAGGGATGAGGTCCCGAAGGGACACTACGATCTTCTCGTATCGCCGGCCCACTGTCCCGACATGTTCTTGGATGGATCCACTTACGATTCCAGAAAAACGTTCAGTCAGGCCGTTCACGATATGATGGGCGACGGGACCGCGTACAGGATAGAGATCACGGGTGTGAAGGGGAAGACAAGCACATGCTATCTTCTCGCCCATCTGCTGCATACGGCCGGAAGGTCCGTATTCCTGCACACGTCGAGGGGACAGGGACAGTGGACCGATGCCGGCCATGCGATCGAAGGCGCGATGAGCATCGCCCCAACGTCCCTTCTCAGGATTTACGACAGACCGTATGACTGCATCATCGCAGAGGTCTCGCTCGGCGGGAGCGGAAAGGCCGATATCGCGGCCATAACCAATCTTGCGGAGGATTATGGGATCGCCAAGAATACGAGGAAGGCATCCGATGCGAAGGCAGACATACTCACTGACAAGATCAACATTGTCAAAGAAGAAGAGCTGGCTCTGTGGTCATCATACGGCGAACGCAGATTCGTCACATACGGCGATTCCGTGAAAGTCATCTCCACACCGAAGCTCGGAGAGTATCTCAAGATAAGGTTCGTTTACAACAACGTGCAGCACACGGTACCGCTGTCGAACAGTTTTCTTTCATTGCAGTATATCCCGTCCATAGAACTTGCTCTCAAGATCTGTGAGGTCATGGGGATCCCAACATGGGCGATCATCAACGGTCTTAAGACCTTCGAAGGAGTCCCCGGGAGGGGAGAGATATCCAAAGAGAACGGAATCTGGACCGTGAAGGATCGTAACCCGGGCATATCGCACATATCGATAGGTTTGACGCTGAACTGTCTGAAAGATATGGGGGAGCTGAATAGTGCTGTGGTCATTGTAGACCCAGTCAGCAAGAAAGTATGCGACAAGATGGATTCCGATGCCATGAGGTCGGTGGCGGATTCCTTCGGCGTCGGGATGCTGTTCACCGACGGAAAAGGTTCCGATCCCGAGATACCGAAGGATGCCCGCGTAATCGTGAGGTTCATCAAGGAAGGGTACCAATGAATTCTATCCATCCGCGTCCGAATCCGATAGTCGCCGCAATGTACACCCCTAGGGACATGGATGTGGATGTTATCGTCGTTCACGGCCCGGCGGGCTGCGGATTCATGGCATCCAGGATGCTGGAGGAAGCAGGCGTTCGCGTCGTTACCAGCGGGATCGTTGACAGCGATCTCGTATTCGGCGCGGCAGAGCCTCTTATCAGAACATTGAAGGCCGTGAAAGAGAAGTTCAATCCAAAGACCGTTGCCGTCATAGGTACATGTGCCAGTATGATCATAGGTGAGGATATGGCGGCAGCCATCCGACGTGCCGACATAGGTTGCACTGTATTTGCAGTTGATTGCCACGGGTGCATGGGAGACAACACCGAGGGGGCTGTCAAGGCCATCGAGGCCGGATACGAAGCGGGATTGCTGTCCGAGGATGAGGAGAAGCGTCAGATAACGATGATGCGGGCCGCAACATCCATGGAGAAGAGAACAGGCATGGCGAGCCGCGAATACCTCTCTCCTGTCAGGGGCCCTACGAAGATGGGCGTCTGCAAAATGATACTCGATACGCTGAGTGCCGGAAAGAAGGTCGCCGTCGTGATGATAGCGAAGAAGGAATTGGCGTACAGATTCGCAGATATGTTCCTGGCAGTGGACGAAGCGAGGAGGAAGGTCGGCGGCGATGTATTATTCGTTGCCAATCTGGCTCTCGACAAAGGTCTCCCCAGGATAAGGCGGTATGCAGAAGACATAGTGTCAGAACTGGATTCTAATGGCCTTCATATCGATAAGGTGATAGGCGGACTCGACGAGTACGCGATAGTCGGCGATCGTATGGCTGAAGCGGTCGATGGGTATTCTCCCGACCTGCTCATAGTCCTCGGTATACCTCACGCATATCCCGGATTGTCGGAGAAGGATATTTTGATCACAGATCAGCCGAGGCAGCTCGCGAATTATCTGTCGAACGGATACATCAATTCTGTCGGGGAGATATCGTCCCATTCCATGGTCATGGGCACCAGACGCATTGTTTCGCTGGAGACCGGTGACACATTGAGAGAGATGATCGGGGGATCGATATGAAAGGCGTTGTGATAGCCGGCACCGGCAGCGGCGTCGGCAAGACATCGATCACTGCAGGTATCCTGTCGATGTTATCGAAGAGATACAAGGTACAGGCCTACAAGATCGGTCCGGACTTCATCGACCCGATGTATCACACGTTGGCGACAGGGAGGAATTCCAGGAACCTGGATTCATTCATGATGGGCAGACCCAGGATCAGGAATCTTGTCGGTTATTCGTCGGTCGGGGCGGATCTGTGCGTTGTCGAAGGCGTCAGAGGATTGTATGAAGGACTGTCCGGAACCACGGACGAGTGCTCCACTGCAGAGATGGCAAAGATATTGGGATTCCCCGTCGTACTAGTTGTCAACGCACGTTCCCTGACGCGGAGCGCGGCGGCGATCATCAACGGTTTTAAATCGTTCGATCCGGACGTAAACATCGCCGGTGTGATATTCAATAACGTGTCCGGAGCTCAGCATGAAAAGAAGCTCCGCGAAGCGGTGGAGAGATACACCGATGCCGAGATCATAGGGATTGTGAGACGCGATACGAAAAGCACGATCAGTCAAAGGCATCTGGGTCTCAATACCATAGACGAGTACGGGAAGGAGATCCTGCCGGTCCTGGAAAGGATGGTGTCCGAAGTGGATACTGACAGACTGCTCGACGTGGCCGAATCGAATGCTGTCGGGGACATGGATGCCTCGTCACCCTATACCCATCATTCGTCGGGGATGAAGGCGGCCGTTCCGATGGATGATGCATATTGCTTCTATTACCGCGAGAATATCGAGTGCATGAAGGCCGCCGGGATGGATGTGAGATTCTTCAGACCGACCGACGGCGACAGCCTGCCGGATGCCGATTTCTACTATCTGGGCGGAGGGTATCCGGAGCTGCATTTGGACAGTATCTCCGACAACAAGGATTTCCTGCAGGGTCTGAAGAATGCGTCCGAAGATGGCAAGATGATCCTCGGTGAATGCGGCGGACTGAT
>CAZXIY010000003.1:0-31772 GCA_964640935.1 uncultured Methanomassiliicoccales archaeon | reverse complement strand
TATCGCAATGAACCCATTTTGATGACAGAGGCTCCGGAACGCAACCTCCGTCGCTATGGTTATTCGACATTGTTCTGCAGTTGGAATTTTCTGCATATTGATTAGTTTCCGCGGTATTTGAAAATCCTGCCGCCACGTGACGAATAATCGATCTGGAAAGCTAACGCTGAGGTCTAAAACCGACCGTCGGCTAAAACTGATAACTAATGAACAGTTAAATGATTATTAGGGGGCCGAAGCCCCCCAGAAACGTGTTTACATCATTCCGCCGATACCGCTCATGCCGGGGCCGCCCATGCTCGGGTCACCCATCGGGTTCATCGGAGGGGCTCTGCGGGAAGCAATGACATCATCGATCCTGAGGATCATGTTGGCGACCTCCGCTGCGGAGTTGATCGCCTGTACTTTGACCCTGAGGGGCTCTACGACGTTCATCTTGAGCATATCTGCGGCATCTCCGGTCTCGAGGTCGAGTCCGTAGTATTTGCCGTCCTTCTTCTCTTTGTGAGCGTTCTTGAGCTTGATGATCGCATCGATCGAATCGATACCTGCGTTCTCCGCGATGGTCCAGGGGATGATCTCCATTGCCCTGGAGAATGCGTCGATGGCGAGCTGCTCTCTTCCGCCGATGGAAGACGCGTACTCGGCAAGCTTGAGACCGACTTCGATCTCGGGAGCTCCTGCTCCGGCAACGACCTTTCCGTCCTCGATAGCGACACCGACGACACGTACTGCATCGTTGATCGCTCTCTCGACTTCCTGCATGACGTGCTCGGTTCCGCCCCTGATGATGATCGTGACCGCCTTGGGGTTCTTGCAGCCGGTGATGAATGTCATCGAGTCTGTTCCGATGTCTTTCTCCTCAACGAGGTCGGCTACACCGAGATCGCTGGCCTGGACTTCCATTATCTCTCCTACGAGAGATGCTCCGGTGGCCTTTGCGATAGCTTCCATGTCGGACTGTTTCAAACGCCTGCAGCAGAAGATACCTGCTTTTGCGAGGTAGTGCTGAACGAGATCGTCCACACCTTTCTGGCAGAATACGACATTCGCTCCGACGGCCTTGACCTTCTCGACCATGTTCTTCAGGTTCGTATCCTCCTGAGAGAGGAACGACTGCATCGAGGACGGGTCGGTGATGCTGATCTGAGCATCGACCTCTGTCTTCTTGTTCTCCATCTGTGTGGTGAACAATGCGATCTTGGCGTTCTTGATCGTCTTAGGCATGCGGGGGTGTACCCTCTGTTTGTCGAGAGCGATACCTGTTATGAGGTTCGTGTCGCTGATGACTCCGCCGACCTTTTTCTCGATCCTGACGTTGGCCGTGTCGACCTTTCCGTCCTCTTCGACCATTCTTGCGGCCTTGACGACGATCTTAGCGAGGAGGTCACCCTCTCCGCCGACAGATTTTCCCGTCATGGCCGTCATTGCGACCTTCTCGAGGATCTTGTCGTCATTCGCATTGACTGCGATCTTGTTGAGTACTTCGACTGCTTTCGCGGCCGAGAGCTTGAATCCGTTCGTGATGACGGTCGGGTGAACGTTGGAGTCGATGAGACTCTCGGACTGCTTGAGGAGTTCTCCGGCGAGAACGACTGCTGTGGTCGTTCCGTCTCCGCACTCCGTGTCCTGTGTCTTCGCGACCTCCACAACCATTTTGGCTGCGGGGTGCTGCACATCGATCTCTTTGAGGATCGTAACACCGTCGTTGGTGATCGTCACGTCGCCGATGCTGTCTACGAGCATCTTGTCCATTCCTTTCGGGCCGAGCGTGGACCTTACAGAGTCAGCAACAGCTTTCGCGGCTGCGATGTTGTTGAACTGTGCCTCCTTGTCCTTGCTTCTCTCTGTGCCTTCTTTCAGCACAATAATCGGTTGATTGCTGTTTCCGGAACCATACATAGTATGTAACTCCTTTTTGACCACAGTAATTTTGTTCTTCTATATAAACATAGCTCTATTACATACACTATAAGCTGTGATACTGGCCTGGAATACCGATTATCCAGTTCAAAATACATCGAAAACATTCATTCCGCAATCGCTGGCGATTGCGCGTATCGTCTCCAGAGCTGCAAAAGACCCGCACATGTGCATTCTGGCCATGCGCTCGGAGAGCAGCGGACGCCCATTCAGTCCGTCTATGTACATCGTGCGGACGCCTGTATCCGCGACCGCATCGACGAATTCTCTCTCATGCCCCTCGAGATGACCCAATACCGGCTCGACGAGTGCATACACCTCGACACCTGCATCGACGAGCCCTCTGATTGCTTCCAGTCTTTTTTTCGGCAATGGTGCACCTGGCTCTGTCATCTTTGATATGCGGTCATCAATCCCGGTGACCGTCACTCCTACCACAGACCTCATGGATGCAATCAGATCCGCATCCCTGAGTATCAGGTCGGATTTCGTATGTATATGCACGCCGACGCCCTTCGCTTTGAGGATGCAGAGGCATTGCTGCGTCAGCATGAATCTGGATTCCGCGTACTGATACGGATCCGTGGTCGTACCCACGCCAACGGTCCCGCTGATGTAACCGATCTCCTTTTCGAGACGTTCGACGATGTTGCTCTTGACCTTGACAACGCGCCAATCATCCCAGTCCGAGTGCGTCACTTCCGGAGCATAGCAATAGACGCAACCGTGGGCGCATCCACCGTATGGGTTCAGAGCATAATCGATCCCGGGGAGTTTCGACGGTGACAGGGCCTTCTTGCACTCCACCACCCTGTACGGTCCGTCCCATTTCGACCTGTCCGTAAAATCATACAGATTTGATATAATCCTCAATCCTCCTCTGCGTGAGGTAATCCCGAAGAACACCGGAATTCTCGATCCAGGTCTTGCGCGGTATATCCATTATGCCGTCCACGTGCCTCAGTGCTCCTTCGAGAGAATCGGTCTTGAACGGCTTTGTCTTCAGTGCTGCGCGAACATTCTCGCGGACATTCCATACGCCCACCGGCATCACATACCCAGGGTGGGCTTCTCTGAATATCACGACACCCGCCGTGCGCTTCTGTTCCGTCAGGAGCTCGTTCACTGCCATCCTGGATGCGTAATAACATCCGCCGATATGGGCATAATCCGACCTTCCTTCAAAAAACTCACAGTCCGATATCATCTCGATCTTCCTTCCGGACGGGTTCCAAGTGGTGTTGGGATACCATGCTTCGATAAGCTCGAAGCGCCAAGTGCACGGCATCATGAGGATACACCAGCGGTTATCCAGTTCCAGCCAGTCGTATACGCGGAATTCATCAATCGTATCAAAGAATTTGGTGCTCTTCAGAAGATCCTTTCCGATGATATCGTCGACAGCGGTTATGCTCCATCTGGTCGGAACGAAACGCCTGTTCCTGTCGATACCCATGGTCCCGACGGAGAACGCCTTCTGTATCTCCGATATAAGCGTCCCGTTGCGGTATGCATTCAGAACCGCATCTGTCGATTTCATATCCGTGTCATAGAAGCTCCTCTCGAGATATCTCTCGAATCTCCCGTTGCCCTTTTTGAACCCGTCCATCCTGGCGGACGGACCAAACGGCTGTACCTCATCGTCGAGTATTACCCTGCCTTTCGGCTTCTGCGAGAAATTGGCCTCCACCTCGACCGGACGTTCCGTAAGTGCAAGCTCCTGTACCTGATCGACGATGCGTCCGCCGGTCTTGAAATTGGTCGCATCTATCCTGTACTTTCCTCTGACGAGTCTGAACCTGAAATCGACTATCTCGTCGATACTCTTGCCCACCCACATCTCAGGGATATCCATCTCAGAAGTATCGCCGAACTCCGGCGGGACCAGCGGGCCGATGTCCACCTTCGGATATCCGTATCTGCCGACGAAGACGGCCGGCGGACTGCTGCCTTCAAGATCCTTAGTGTCTATCATCGGCATAGTCTTGCTCTGCGAGTAGAACTTGATCATAAGGGGGCATCTGTCCTTGCCGCAGAGCTTTCTCGCCCCTTTGCATATGATGCATAGACCTGATTCCGTCTCGGATTTGTTGTATTCGACCATCTTGTCGAAGAATGAGACGCCGCCGGTCATGTTTCCGCCACCGCCGTGTGCCTATTCATTTCTTCTGTTGCACTGCTTGGCGATCATGGATGCCATCGCCCCGGCACCTATGCCGTTGTCCACATTGACAACCGACAGTCCGGGCGAACATGTCTGTAGCATGCACATCAGCGCGGCCTCCCCGTCCCCTCCGAAGCCATAGCCTGTGGATGTAGGAACTCCGATGACCGGCACCGTCGATAAGGATGACACGACGGTCGGGAACGCACCTTCCATCCCGGCGACAGCAATGATACAGCACGCATCTGCTTCGATGAGCTTTTTCATTGGCTCTGTTATCCTGTGCATGCCTGCAACGCCCAGATCGTAGAACGATACCGTTCTGACACCCATCGCTGCGGCCATCTCCTTCGCCTCTTCGGCCACGGGAATGTCGGATGTTCCGGCGGTCATTATCCCGATCGGCCTTCCGACGGCCTCCGGCCTGCGTCCGACGAATATGGTCTTCGCCTTTGCGTTGCGTATGCATCCCCCGGGTATCGCCGCGTCCACCGCGTTCCAATAATCATCCGGAGCTTTGGATATCAGCAGACCTCTGTCCCTGTGGGCCAAGGCGATCTCGACCACGGTATCGCGGTCCTTAGAGGACGCATAGACGATCTCCGGTATGCCGGTCCTCTGCTGTCTGGAAACGTCAAAGAGAACGTCTGTGCCTATCTTTTCCAAATAGTCCATGCGCAGCATATCTTCGGCAACTTTCGCCGATATGGAACCCTGCCTGTAACCGTCCAAGATGTCCTTGATGCTCATCGGCATGGGTATCCGTCGGTCCGTATCTAATCATTCCGTCGACGATGCATCTGCTTTAAACCGTCAAGTCATACGCGTCTGTATGAATGGAACGATACCGAGGCTGATCGAATGGTTCCGCGATGCGGGCGATGCCGCGGTATGCTTCTCAGGCGGTCTGGACAGCACCGTCCTTCTCGGCAATGCTGTATGCTCGATACCGGACAGATGCGTCGCCGTTTTCGTAGATGTCCCTATGCTGTCGGAGAGACAGCGTCTGACCGCAAGAGAACTTATTGACGTCATCGGGGCCAGAGCAGTGACGGTGAGACTTGATTGGACAGATATACCCGGTCTTGAATCGAATGGAACTGACAGATGCTACCTGTGCAAAAAAGCGATCTATTCATCGGTGCGTGAGATTGCGGACGATCTGGGTATCGTCAATGTAGTTGCCGGGGAGAATATCGATGACGATGCAGACGACCGCCCTGGAAGGAGGGCTGGATCGGAGATTGGTGTGAGATACCCATTCGTCGACACCGTTATAGGACGCACCGAGATCGAGGACTCCGTTTCCGAGATGGATTTGCCGTTCCCGATGATCAAAGATACCTGCATGGCGACCAGATTCGGATACGGCACACATTTGGATTCAGAAAAGGTCCGCATAGCCGCTCAATGCGAGAACGACATCAGAGAGGCAACAGGCGTCGGCCTCATCCGCGTCAGATTCAGAGACGACACGGCCACTGTCGTAGCCTATCCGAACGAGATAGATCTTCTCAAGCGCAACGAAGGGGATATCAGCAGAATACTAGGTTCGGCAGGCATCAGAAGAACGATCATAGACCCCAACGGATACGGGCACGAGAATGGAACAAGAGACGGGTGAACCTCTCGGTTCGTTGCAAGGGGCCGTCTCTTGTAGTGAGTCGGAGAAGGTCTTTTCAATATTTAACCTATTCAACCGAATCGATTGTTAAGAAAGTTAACATTACTTTATACAAATCACGTATTCTGACATCCGTGTTCCGCCACGATCACGAACGAAATCGTCTGGACATAACATGCAAATCCTGAACTCTACGTGTGATTCCGAGAGGATCAGCGCATTCCGAGCTGCTTTTTGCAATCGTCCATTATTATGGAGTAGGCCGTACGGTACGGTATCGAATTGTCGCGGCAGACCTTCGCCACATCATCATATTCCGGGAAACAGTCACCCGACATGCCACAGCATATCTTTACTCTGATATCCCCGAATCTGGTGATCACTGTCCTTATCTCGCGTTGCAGCACGGTCCTATCCATGCGGACGCGTCTGATCCCGATCGTCGTGGTCTCTTCGAAGATTATCCGCTCCATTTCACGGACATCTGCCTCTGCACAGATGACCGCAAGTATGTATGCCGGGCGGTCTTTCTTCATATACGCCGGTATGAAGTGAACATCCTTGGCCCCGGATCTCATAAGACGGTCCATTGCGAAACCGAGTGCCTCTCCGCTGCAGTCGTCGATGTTGCATTCCAATTTGAACACAGAATCTTTATCGTATGGCGCGTCGGCGATTATCATAGCACGAAGAACTCCTGCCCTGTCGGTCCTTCTCTTGCCTGCGCCCAGACCTATCCGCTCTATCGAGAAACTCGAAGGCAATTCCTTTCTGGTCCTGACGGCCGCCGCCATGGCGGCCCCCGTAGGCGTCACATATTCGCCGGGAACATCCATTATATGCAAATGCAGACCGCGATCGGACACTATATTTGATACGGCCGGAACCGGGATCGGAAGCACCCCATGCTGACAGCGGACGGTACCCGTACCGTCGTAGAGATCCGATACGATCGCCTCATCGATCCCAAGATTGTCAAGGCAGACCGCAAAGGAGACTACATCGACAATGGAATCCACCGCTCCCACCTCGTGAAAATGCACATCATCCTTCGGAACCCCGTGAACCTTCGATTCCGCATCGGCGAGTATGTCGAATATCCTGTACGCCATCGATCTGGCCCTATCGGTCATTGACGCCGACGAGATCACGGATCTTATCTCTTTCAGGCCGCGATGCGAGTGGCAGGCATGCTCTTCTTTGAAAGTAGCATTCCCGTACAGATACGCATCGTCGTGATCATGGTTATCATGGTCCAATATGACATTGAAGTCGCATGCTCTTAATCCGGACTTCGAGACCTCTGTTATCTCTGTTCTGAAACTTCCTACATCCAAAGAATCGAGGGCCGCCTCCAGGACAGTGCGGTCGGCTCCGAGGTCCAGCAATGCTCCGACGGCCATGTCGCCGCTTATCCCGGAATAGCACTCCAGATACAGGGTCCTGCGGCCAATGACGGGGTCATTGTCATTTCCCGCCATGCCCATCACCTTGCCCGGTAATATCCGCCCCATGGTTAGGACATTCGGCACGCTCTATGGCAAGCCCTCTGGAGAAAACATCGGAGAAATCCTTCTCGATCTCCTCTAATTTCCATATCTCCATATCGATGTTCCTCTCCGACGAAAGGACCAGAACTATGTTGCTGCCGTCCATATGCAGAGATATCCCGTCGACGGTCCCGAGACGATGCCTGTCGATCGCGTCTGCCATCCTCAGCATCACGATACATTTGCGGATGTCGGACGGATCGGTTATTCCGAGCTCCGAGAACAGCTGGTCGCGGGATGACGGGAATTTTTTATGGTGGAATCTGGTGATGAGTGCGATCGTGGCTATCTCGCGGTAGCTGAACCCCAACATGCTGGAGTTCAATATGATGTTGAATGAATTGATCTGGTGTTTCTGATAGCTGAAGAACTCGCCGATGTCATGCAGAACGCATGCATACCCGAGGAGTTCGCGCATCTCGTCCGGCATAGAATGCACGCCCATATCGCGGAGCCCGTCGAATATCACCATGGCATTGTACTTGACGCGGTCAGCATGCTCGCGGTCGTATTGACACCTGTATGCCAAGGCCCTCACGGACGATTCCCGCACATCTATGTTGACGACACCGTGATTCAGCAGATAGTCTATCTTCATGCCTTCTTTCAGACCGTAATGGCTGACCTTGATGTCCTCTATCCCGAGGAGCGTCATGAGTTCCTCGGCGATCGCCCCGCCGGCAACGATAATGTCGACGCGGTTCGGATTCAGTTTCTGTATGCGGCACCTCTCCTTCCCGTTCATAGAGCGGAGTCTGGACATGAGCGATCTTATCTCTGAAAGAGAGACATGCGAAGGATCCCCGTCCCCCCTTTCTGCAGAACATATGTCAGCCAGGGCCTCGAACGTTCCGGACGAACCGATCGCGTTCTTGAAACCGATGTCTTTGATCTCCTTGACCGTATGATATGAATTGATATCGATGTTGTGCTGATAGCTGGAATACTCGTCGTATGTGAGCGGACCCATCGGATCATAGGGATACCCGTATGCGTATCTGACAGCCCCCAGCGGCATACTGTCCAAGAAAAGTATCTCTCTCCCTTTGGAGATCGATACCTCGGTGCTCCCGCCGCCGATATCTATCAGCAACGTGTTTTCAGGCGGAGCATTTATCCCCAGGACTCCGAGCTTTATCAGCCTGGCCTCCTCCTCGCCGGGTATGACCCTGAGATCCAGTCCGTCGGACCGGAGAGCGTTGACAAGATCCCCGCAGTTGGTAGCTTCGCGGGCAGCACATGTAGCGAAGGCGAAGACCTGCTTCGCCCCCTGTTTCTTTGCATATTCCACGAACGACTTTATGACCAGACGGGATTTCTCAATGGCCTCCTCGTCGATCACGCCTTCGCCGTACAGACTCCTGCCCAGCCTGACGACCTCCCTTTCCTGAGCGATCTCGATCCCGGATGTACCCGGAACGAATTTGACCACCAGGAGGTGGATGGAGTTCGTCCCCACGTCGATGAATCCCACTATGTCGGGGTCCGAATCAGGTCCTTCCATGCCATATTCCCCTGTTATCGATGAACCACTGCTGCGAACGGATCTTGTTGCGGCCGTTCTTCGGGACCGGCACATAGGATCCGTCGGAGAGTAGCATCTTTGCCTTGACATTGTCGGCAAAATGGATCTTGAGTATATTCTCGCGTATGAGGACCATCATCTCCTTGTCCAGGACAGGGAACAGGACCTCCACCCTTGCCATCAGGTTCCTCGGCATCATATCCGATGACCCCATATACATCTCCGGCGAGTCGTTGTTCGCGAAATAATAGATCCTCGAATGCTCGAGGAATCTGTCGACTATGCTTGTGACCATGATGTTGTCTGAGATGCCGGGGACACCCGGGCGGAGACAGCATAGACCCCTGATATTCAGTTTGATCTCCACTCCGGCCATGGATGCACGGTAGAGCGACGCGATGATGTCTGCATCGATCAGTCCATTCGCTTTCATAACGATGAGACCGTTGCCGTGAGCCTTCTGATTCTCGATCTCACGGTCGATCTTCTCTATGAGAGCCTTTTTGAGAGTTATCGGAGCCACTAGCAGATGGTGGTATTCCCTTGGTCCGAAATAGCCCGTGAGAGCGTTGAAAAGCTCGCCGACGTCCTCCCCTATCTCCTGATTCGCAGTCAGGAACGATATGTCCGCATATTGTCTGGCTGTACTGACGTTGTAGTTGCCCGAACTCATATGCGTGTATCTGACGAGAGAATCCCCTTCAAGCCTGACGACCTGGAGCAGTTTCGAATGCACCTTCAGATCTATAGGTCCGTAGACGACGTGGACGCCTATGCTCTCGAGATCCTTTGCCCATTGGATGTTCCTGTTCTCGTCGAACTTGGCACGGAGCTCCATCAGGACGGACACGGTCTTTCCCTGCTCCCTGGCTGCCTTAAGGGCCTCGAATATCGACGGATCCTTGCCGACCCTGTACAAACATATCTTGATGCTCTGAACAGAGGGATCGACGGCCGCGTCATGTATGAACCTGATTATGGTGCTGAAGGATTCATACGGATGGTAGAGTATCCAATCCCTGTTCTTCAGTTCCTCGAATATGTTGTTCTTCTCGTCCAGTTCCGGAGGCGTGTACGGTGTGAGAGGTTTCTCTTTGAGGTTGGGATAGTTGAGGTTTGCGATCTGCCACAGCGCGGAGAGCGAAAGCGCCTCTTTGCTCGTGCTTATCTGCTGTGCCTTAAGTTTCAGATTCCTTCCGAAAAGAAGGGCCATGTCCTTGGGCATGCTGGATTCGACGGACATCCTGACCGGGAATCCGCTGTCGCGGTCTCCGAGACTCTCCTCCACGGCCGACATAAGATCGCACGCCTCGTCGATGGTGACCTTCACGTCGGCATTCCTGGTGACGCAGAACGCATACGCCCCTACGACCTGCAATCCGGGGAAGAGGAGCTGGGATGAATCCCTGATTATATCCTCTATCATGACGAAGTCCTTCGTGCCGTCTGCGGACGGGACCTGTATGAACCTTCCGAACAGAGGCGTCGGGACCTTGATCCTTGCGTAGACGACCTCGCCGTCCTTTCTGAGCTTGAATGCAAGATTCAGGGAATTGTTGGATATGAACGGGAACGGATGCGAAACATCCAGCGCCAAAGGAGTAAGGAGGGCGTGCACCCTGGTGACGTAGAATTTCCTTATCCACGATTTCTGATCGTCCGTGAAGTCATCGATCTTCAATATCCTGATGCCCTCTTTGGAAAGCGATCTCTTGATACTCCTCCAGCACGAATCATACCTCTTCACAAGGGATTTCACCGTATCGGTTATCTGGGCCAGGACCGTCGTGCTGTCAAGATAGTCCGGCGTGATCATCGACACGCCTGTGGTTGCCTGCAGCATCAGACCCGGAACGCGGATCATAAAGAACTCGTCTAGATTGTTGTAGCATATCGCCAAGAACTTCACTCTCTCCAGCAGCGGAGTATCGCGATTTTCAGCTTCGCTGAGACATCTCTTGTTGAACTCCAGCCAGGACATCTCCCTGTTGATGTACAGTTTCGGATCGTAGAGGTCTGTTTCAGGCATATGGGTCGCTCCTCAATCGGACTGCATGATAATAAATTCCACTGAGGCGTCTAGGCGGGGCCGACGGGCGACCCCGCCGAGTGCGGATCAGTTCTCTTTCTCTTTCGGCAATCTGACATTCACCGAATTGCAGTGGGCGTGGAGTCCTTCCGAAGTCGATATCTTCCTTATGGTGGGAGCGAGATCTTCGAGACCCTCTTTGGTCAGCATCTGGACCGTCGAGGTCTTGATGAAGTGCGATACGTTCAGACCGGAGAATATCTTGGAATTTCCGGCCGTCGGGAGTATGTGGTTGGTCCCGGATGCATAATCCCCTGCAGCCACCGGCGTATACGGCCCAATGAATATCGACCCCGCATTGGTTACTTTCCCAAGGGTGTCGAGCGGGTCGGCAGTCTGTATCGAGAGGTGCTCGGGCGCCATCTCGTTCATGATCTCTATGGCGTGATCCATCGAATCCGCCAACACATAACCGGAGTTCTTCATGGCCGCATTGATTATCTCCGCACGCGGCGCGTTCTTGACCTGGGCCTCGATCTCCTTTCCTATCTTTTCCGCGAACTTCGCATCATCGGTCACAAGCACGGATGCCGATGAAGGGTCATGCTCCGCCTGTGCGATTATGTCGGATGCAACGAACTTGGCATTGGCCGTCCTGTCCGCCAGCACTCCGATCTCGCTCGGACCTGCAGGGAAGTCTATCTCGACCTTGCCTCTGAGTATCATCTTGGCCGCGGTCACGTAGACATTTCCCGGTCCGACGATCTTCTGGACAGGCTCTATCGACTCCGATCCGAGGGCCATACCGGCTATTGCCTGAACGCCTCCGATCGTGTATATCTCGTCCGCTCCAGCGATGTCCATCGCCACGAGGGTCGCCGGATTCACCGGAGCGGGGGTGCAGCAAATGACCTCATCCACGCCTGCGACGCGGGCAGGTATGATGCTCATCAGGGCAGTAGAAGGATATGACGCCCTTCCGCCGGGTATGTAGCAGCCCACCCTCTCCAGAGGCGTGGTCTTAACACCGAGAGTTATGCCGGGTTCGATCTCTGTGAGCCACAGGCTCTTCGGCAGCTGCATCTCATGGAATCTCTGTATGTTGAATGCGGCGTTTTCCAGCTCTTCTACGAGTTCGGGATCCACTTTCTCATACGCATCCTCGATCTCCTCGCGCGAAACGGCGAGTTTCGTGAGCTTCACCTTATCGAACTTCTCTGTCAGCTCGATGATAGCTTTGTCTCCGCCGTTCCTGACCTGTTCGATTATATCAGAAACGTTCTTCATCACCGAGTCCGTCTTAGACGCACGGTTTTTCTGCCAGAATCCTTCTTCGAGCTGTTGCCACATGAATCTTCGATTACAAAGGACCGATATAAAATATCGCCACGTACGACGCCTGTGCTTTGTATCATACGGCACGAATGATCCGATCGATCGAAAAAATCGTTTGAATCTCACATATCACGCGCGTCTTCGGTTCGCCGATGCGGAAGCATGATATCGTCAACATCACTGTTTGGGTACAGATCGGCGGTATATTCTCGCGGGAAACCTATTTATAGGAAAGCATAAGGGGTTGCCGTGAAAGGGGCTCGGAAGTGACCGTATTCCCCCAAAGATCTGCATGGCAGACACGGCTTGGATCAGAAGTATCACCCCTGATACCCCCTCGATGTCCGCGTTTCCGTATCCCTTTCACATCTGCTTCAGAGAATCTTTGGACTCTACTGTGAATCCGTAGGAACCTTTTACCAGACCTTCCGGAACGAACGGCCTTGTAACGAACTCTTTGTTCAACCGCTTCATGAAGATCGATTTGAACAGGTTCTGAGTGAATTCCGAGAATAGTTCTGATGCCCCCTCAGTCGTATTGAAACTCTTCTCGACGGTCAGTGTCAGCGGAACGAAAGTGACCACTGTCATCTTGCCTATCCCGTTCTTCTCGTAGAACGCGGAGATCTCCCCGATTATGTCCTCCATCTTCATGGATTTCATCCTATCTGACATGAAATTACCGAACATTGTCCCGACGTTCCCGGCGAACGGCAGGATGTTCAGACCCATTCCCTTGAAGCATGTGAAAACGGTCACAAGTATACCGTAATAGAAGTCCGTGTCACCGGTGATGACGCCGAGCAGTGTGCTGTCAATGGATGGGGCCACAGATGGCATGGGCCTGTCAATGACGAATTGCCTCCTGGATGCGAGGCCGATCTTGCGTTTGCTCCCGTCGTTCTCATCTGCGTACATCGTCAGGACATGCTCCGATATCAGATCGTTTACCGCCGCCGATACCGTCGACTGCGGTCTGTCCAAAGCTCTGCAGAGATCGCTCATGGAGATGTCCCCGTTCTCCAATTCATCCATTATCCTTATCCTGACGGCGTTGCTGATGAAAACGAGTCCGTCATCGCCGGAATAGACAACGGTGTTCAATTTTTGGTCCTCTGCCATTGTTTGTGGAGCACCCTCATCGGATATATAGTTGAACTGTTGCAGCAATCTGCACCGATGTTCGCATATAGGATCGTTCTGCACAGCCAGACCGGGGATGTTAAGCAATGCGTTCCTCCGCAACTTTGCGTGCTGTATTAATACGTTGCAATTATATCGGATGATACCGGAACGGGCGCGGAACGCAACGTCGCCCGGTCGCAGAGGGATCCCGTGAACATAATCATAGTAGGTGCTGGAAGTGTGGGTTTCACGGCGGCAGAAGTCCTTTCGCCGTTACATGACGTCATGATCATCGATAACGATAAGTCAAGAGTGGAGACGGCGAAGAGTCTGCTCAACGTTTCGGTCCTTCTCGAGGACGGATCCAGCCCGAGAACGCTCGAAGAAGCTATAACGCGCATTAACGCGGATATCGTGATCAGCACAACGAACTGCGATGACAAGAACCTTTTCATATCGATGATCAGCAAGCATATCAAACCGGAGATCAAGACCATCGCAAGGGTCAAGGATCCGGATTTCATCGAGAGCGCGACCCCGGATATCGTTGACCAAGTTATATCGCCTGAAATAATCACCGCGAACAAGGTAGCTGAACTGGCACTGTTGGAGAACGCCGTCGACTACGAATCGATAGAATCGATGAACATGGGCCTCGCCACATTCGAGGTCACCAAAGACAACACGAATGTGGTCGGGAAAGTCGTCATAAATCTGGACATACCGAATGAATGCACGGTGGTAGCCATTTACCGCGACGAGGAGACCATCCTGAACTGCGAGACGACGGAGATCCACGTGGACGACAAGATGTGCGTTCTCGGAAGCCCGGAAGGCATCCGCGATTTCAACACCATGATGGGCGTCGTTCGCGACGCGGGCGAGTTCGTTATCGTCGGAGGCGGTATTGCCGGAACACAGTTGGCGAAGATCCTTGAGTCTAAAAAGAGATACGTCAAACTAATCGAACCGAACTCTGAAAGATGCAAGAGGCTCGCAAGAGATTTCACCAGCGCCATTATCGTCAACGGGAGCGGCGTGGATCCGCATCTCCTGAAATCGGAGAATGTTGGCAGGACCGATGTTTTCGCGGCCATGACGCATACGGATGAGACCAATCTGCTGGCCTGTCTGATGGCCAAAAAACTGGGGGCATTCAAGATCATCTCCAGATACTCCATGATGGAGTACGAGGATATTTTCGACTACACCGGCATAAAGACAACTGTCGGGAACCACCGTATCGTGGCCAACGAGATAACAAAGACCCTCATATCGGATGAACAGGCCATTCTGAGGATGAAGCATGAGGGCGAGCTCTTCTTCAGCGTCAACGTAGGTCCGAAATCCAGACTTGTCGATGTCCATCTCGGAGACGTACGTCTTCCGGACGGCTCGCGTGTCGCATGCATCATGCGCGAAGGGAAGGCAATATACCCGCGCATGGACACTCAGTTCAGGTCGGGGGACAAAGTGCTTTTATTCACGTTCGATGTCAATCTGAACAAGCTTGAGAGACTCTTCGGGACATCGATAGATGTGAACCTGTGAACACTGAACTTCGGTCGCGTCTTGCAGATATAGGTCTTAGGCCCTGGACGCATCGCGGCACGCATCAAGGATCCTTATCACGGCAGGGTTGGCCGGATCTTTCTCGTTTATCGCTCCCGCAAGCAACTTCGCCTGAGGGTATTTCTTCTTCTCGACCAAACACATCGCCATGATCTCCAGGGCACCGATATGGCCGTAATCCTTCTGAAGGGCACGGTTGGCGAAGTTTGCGGCAGCCGGGGTCTTCCCGTTGATCCACATCACATAAGCGGCAAGAGCCAAAGAATCTGCGCTCTTCTTGTCATCCTTAAGTTGCGAACGGGCATATTTCACGGCTTCCTTGTTGTGCCCCATCCTGATCATGACAGAGCATATGTTCGCCATAGTGTCATACGAGCATCCGCATTCGTCGATGATATTCTGGGCCTCGTCCAATGCCTTGCCGTACTCCCCGACAGAACATAGGATGTCGCAGAGAAGGAACCTGTCCTTCAGCGACAGACGGCCGATTGTCTGCATCAGAGCAAGGGCCTCTTCGTATTCTCCGATCGTTGTCAGAGTGCGTGCAATCTCGGATTTCTTCGAGGCATCGTCCTTCATCCCTTTCATGAGTTCGTACGCCTCCTCGCCTCTGCCCAGGCTCCTTATCGCAATGGCGATCTCATATCTTGATTCCCTGTCTTCGGGGACAGAGTCGATGACCTCGTCCACTATCTCTTGGCATTTGTCCTCGTTGTCGATAGATTTCAGGAGCGATGCACATTTCAGCATCGTCGGCAAATCCCTGCCGCATTCCGAAATTATCTTATCCACAGCGGGCGCGACCGCCGCATATCTCTCCTTTTGGATGTCAAGGCGTATCTCGTCGAACTCTTTCTCGAAGGCCATCGCACGGTACAGGCCATGAACCGAATTAAAACTAACGCAGGGGGTCGCATCAGGCCGCCATTGCTTGGCGATTCGTTCTCGTTTCGAATCTGTCATATCTCACCGTGCCCGAATAACGACACAGACAACGGGTGACAGCGGATACACATCACCTAGGGGGCGTTCAAAATGCTAGATACCCCTCGTTCGAGGGGATATGTTATTACTGTGCAACCTGATTGCCCCGCTGAATATGAAGCTCAAATCTGTTTCGGTTTACGGGTTGTTCAATTGTTACGATCATTCGTTCGAACTCAATGATGAGGGACTTACGTTCATCCATTCGCAGAACGGGGTCGGAAAGAGCACCACGCTGAAGCTGATCTACGATCTCTTCAAAGGTGACGCGGAGGCTGTATCCGAAGTGCCTTTCGACCGTATGGATCTCGGATTCTTCGATGGGACCAATGTCATCATCGAGAATCACGAAGGGCTCTTCATACAGATACAAAAGAACGAGATGGAAGAGGAGGTCAGCATCGATGAAGTGAAGGAGATGCTCAATGTGATCTATCTCTCCCCTGAAAGGAACACTGTCAAAAAAATGGACGGGCGTCTCGTACCGGCCATAGAGGCTTATGCCTCGGAGCTCAACGATATACTCGTCAGCGCGAAATCGCACCGCAAACTCCAGCCGGCCCCGAAAAGCGAGATAAAACCGATGGAGGATGACGAGTTCATATCTTGGTGCAAGGACCTGAAGGCCCGTCTCGATTTCATTTGGGATGCGGGATTCGAATTGGAGCTTCCTTCGAACATCAGGTTCCCGCCCAGCAGATATGAGTATTCAGAATCGAAAGAGGAATACAGAGAACTCGCCTGTTCGATAGAGAATTGGGTCAATACGAACTATCCGCTCGCCGAATCCATAGTCGTCTTCCAGGATATCGTGAACGGTCTGTTCTACAACAAGGACATCTATGTGAGCGACAAGAACCAGCTCTGCGTCGTGCTCGAGGACAAGACCGATCTCCCGATAAGCAGACTCTCGTCCGGCGAGAAGCAGATAATAATCATGTTCTACCGCCTGCTCTTCCACACGACACCGGGTTCGCTCGCCATAATAGACGAACCGGAGATATCGCTCCATGTATCATGGCAGCAGAAGCTCGGCTCGATATTCCTCGACATAAGCAGAATAAGGAACGTAGAGATCCTCGTGGCGACTCATTCCCCGCAGATCATCCACGACAAATGGGACCTTGCCAAAGAACTGAGGGCGGAACGTGCGTGAATATCTAGACAGGAACGACATAGCGAATACCGTGATGATGCTGAAGACGGCCTTCAAGGGGACGATAGTCGTCGTGGAAGGCATCACCGACAGGAGACTGTACGGTAAATTCTTCGACAATGACAACGTGGACGTCGTCATAGCTTATTCGAAGGACAACGTGCGCAACGCCGTCAAAGAAGTGTACGCCGAAAGAGGATGCAAATCGGTGATTGGAATAATAGATGCCGACCTCGACTATCTTTTCGGAAAGAAACGCGAACCCCCCTTATTCCTGACAGATACAAGGGACAACGAGACGCTTATGCTCAAGAGCGATGCCATGAGCGATGTGATGCATGAGTATGCCGACGAAGAGCGTCTGGAAAGATTCACCAACGAATTCGGAGATATACGCAGCGTCGTTCTGGATTCATGCTACCCCGTAGGTGCTTTGATGTACGTATCGTTCTCACAGGGATTGGATCTGTCATTCAAGGATCTTGATTTCACATCGTTCATCGACAGACGCACCCTGAGATGCAATATCAGGGAGTTAGTTAACGAAGTCACGAACAATACGATGTCGCGTTCGTCGAATCCCAAGCGCGTGCTGCTGAGTCTGGAGAACGAACTGCACAACGAACGCGATCCGTGGACGGTCTGCCGCGGTCATGACGCCATGGAGGTCCTGGCATTCGGATTCAGGATGATATTCGGGAGCAACAACTCCAGATACATAAAGAGCGGAGAGCTGTCCGGAGGATTCAGACTGGCCTTTGACAAGGACGATCTGGCCGGTACCGACCTCTACCGCAAGACATCCGAATGGTGCAGGGACAAGGGATTGAAACTCTGGTCTTTCTGATCAGACCTTATAATCCTCTTTCTTTGTCCCTTCTGCAGTTTCCATGAGCTTCTCGACCTTACGCTGGCTCTCTTCGAGCACAGCCCTGCATCTGTCGCGGAGCGATATCGCTTCGGCATATACCTTCAGACTCTCGTCGAGATCCAGTTTCCCGTTCTCGAGCTTATCGACGAGCTCCTCTAAAGCTCTGAGGTTCTCTTCGAATGTCATTTCCTTGCTCTCTGCTTCATCTGTCATTTGAATTCAACTCCTTCACTTCTGCCATTGCCGTGCCGTCGCGCATGGTTATGCGGACATTCTCGCCTATCTTCAGCCCGTCGACGGATGTAAGGACCTTTCCGCCGTCAGTGCTTACAAAGCTGTATCCTCTCTCCAGAACATTATTCGGATCGAGACTCCTGAGTGTCTTGGACAATGTCGTCAGAGTGCTGCGATCGTCGCCGATCCTCTTTTTCATGAGAAGATCCATTGTCTGCGAACAGTTATCGACGCTCATAGTATACTGGAATATCCTGTCCTTGATCTGTCTGAGATTGAGTTTGCCGCTGACCGTATTATATCTTCCGGCATACGACGACAGCTCTGCCTTCAAAGCCGCATCGGAGCGGAAACAGAGTTGCCTGAACCTCATATCGTACCCGTCGACCATTGTCTTGGCACTTTTAGGAGATAACTTGGAATCCAGCCTGTCGAATCTTGAACGCATATCGCGTATGATGCCCTTCAGCGAATTGCACATACGGTCCTCAAGGCCCGAGATATTCTTCAGTTCCTCGATCCTGTCGGGTGTGGCTATAACCGCGGCCGCGGTCGGCGTCTCTGCATACCTGTCGGCCACCCTATCGGAAAGCGACTTGTCCGTAGCATGTCCCACAGCCGAGATGATCGGCACGCGCGAGGAAGCTATCGCCCTGACGACATCCTCGGAATTAAAGGCAGAAAGATCCTCCGCAGAACCTCCGCCCCTTCCGACAATGATCACATCGACATCCTGTTTGTTAAGCTCCGTTATGCCTGCGACGATGCTCGCCGGGGCGTCATCCCCCTGCACAATCGCCGGTGCAAGAAGGATGTCAACAGGGAATCTTCTTGCCGTAGTGTCGATTATATCTTTTATCACCGCCCCTGTCGGAGATGTGACGACACCAATCACGCGCGGGTATCTGGGTATGTTCTTTTTGCGCTCGACATCGAACAGACCTTCATTCAGAAGTTTGTTGGTCAGTTTTTCGAGTGCCGCCTGCAGCTCCCCCTTTCCGTAAGGGACCATAGATTCGATGTTGAAGCCGAACGAACCGCCTTTCACATAGTATGAGGCACTCCCGAACACGGTGACCTTCATACCCACCTCGGGCTTGAATTTCAGCCTGGAGGCCGCATATCTGAAAAGAGTGCATCTTACGACGGAGTCGTTGTCCTTGAGCGTCGGATATATGTGTCCGGCAGGCGACCTCGAAAGAGCGGATATCTCCCCGGTCATCGTGACGTTCCTTATCGGATCCGAAGTATTTACGATCGCATTCACTCTTTCGTTGAACTGCGTCACCGTCAATGGTTCGGACATGAATCCGCGATACGTCTGCATGAACATATTATTATCTGATGGATGACGAATTAACAGCACTTGATAGAAAATGGATTAATAATCGACGGTCAATCCAGGCATATGACCGACGATGATTTTCTTTCCGTCATGGACGAGGACATGCATTGCCGTCTCGACAAGGCAAAGGAGATATATTCCGCACCTTACGCAAGGAATCTAGGCATCGAGATACAGCACATATCGTCGGACAGCGTCTCATTGTATCTGGATATAAGGCCGGAGCACATAAACAGCCGCGGTTTCGTCCACGGAGCCGTTATCTACGGATTAACGGACCACACGCTGGCCTTTGCATCGAATCTCGATAAGGAAGCGGTGGGACAATCCACAGACATCATATACCATCGCCCGGTGAGATCCGGACGCATAATATCCATGTCGAAGCTCATAAACGAATCCAAATCCTTGGCCGTGTACGACATACGCGTCTATTCAGAAGGAAAATTGATATCATCATCCGTCTGTACTGCATTCAAGCTCGGAGAAAAGAAATGACCAAGCACTGTCCCTATTGCGGAGAGACCGTTCCGTCGTACAGCGTCACATGTCCTAAATGCTACAAGAGCATCCCCAGAGAGGACGAAAGTAAGAAGGAAGCGGAAGATATCCGCAAAGACGACCGCAAAAAGAATACAGAAAGCAACAAAAGCGTTTCTGTGAAGACCGTCAATAAGGCCCTGGTGCTCGTTCTCTCGTTGATACCGGCCGCATTCGGTTTCATGGGGCTCGGGCAGATCTACGAAGGGGAATACAAAAAAGGACTGCTCTTCCTCTGCATAGGACTGCCGATATTCGTCGTCATGGTGTTCTTGATATCCACGTACGGTCAGTACGGGGCGGGCGTTACATTCATCGCCCTCGGATTCACCGTGCTCTTCGGTCTCGCATTCCTTGTAACATATGTCATACAGGCGTTCGATGCCGTGGTCAGATCGCTCTTCATGTTCTAATACAGGCCGGCATCCTTCATCTTAAGGATTATGTACGATGTTCTCAGGGCGTAATCCAGGGCCGTATTCCCGTCACCCACCGCAGGTTCATCGTCGGGGTACATCGACGAATATGCTTTGTTTATGCGGCTGTTCTCCGAGTATGGTCTTCCGCTGCGGAGATTCCCGGGAAGTCTGGATCCGACGGACGGAAGTACGCTGACCTCGTGCGTGAGATCCCATGGCTCATAGATCAGATACCCGTTGAATGTGTTGGATACGTCGAAGGATGTCACATCCTTTCCGGCCAAGACCTTCTTAAGATCGGCTGAAGCTGTGACCGCATCAACCCCATTCGCTATATCCTCGGGCGATACCTTGCTCCTGACATACTCGCGTTCGAGCTGCGTCCAGCGATCCGTATCGCTCTTTACGGTTTCGAAAAGAGAACTGACGACATCTCCGCCGCGGCCGATCTCGGTTACGGCTATCTGGACTATCCCGTCGCTGGGATATCCGTCCGGACCGTTCGTAATGACCTCCACCACGCTGATATCGCTGTTCATGTCGGATTCTTATCATAACACTGAATCTATTTAATACCTGGACGCAAGTGAACGTTACATGAGGCTTTCCAAGAGTATCGACGAACTGTACGACGAAGTGAAAGGATACGATCTCGTCATGTGCAACGATGCTCCTCTGGCACTTGCTCTGAACAACAGACTCGACCAACCGAGGGTTGGTGTTTTCGCATCCACCCCGAGAGAGCTGGCCGGAGATATCTCCTTGGATGTAATGGGGGATGGACTCAAATCTGACATCGAGCTCATCAAGACCGTCTCGTCGGAAACCGGTTACAGGATGAGGTATGTGCACGGCGAGATCGAGAACATCAAGAAGATCCGCAGGTACACCTCGAATGTGAAGAAACATCTGAGCAGAAGAGCCAGGAACATATTTGACAGTTATATCCGTCTGCCTTCGCTGGATGTCGTGATGGACTCTTTCGACGGCAGTGAGAGCAATCTGTTCAAAGGAAAGAAGATCGCCGTTATCAACGGAGAGCTATACGATGACCTGGACAAGCACTTCAATCCCAAATTCGGGACTTACGATGAGATCTCCGCATTCAAACGTGGAAAATACGAGATACCGGAGATAAGAGAGCTGGGAAACGACAGGCAGATCGCCGAAAATGCTGTAAGTCTGATCACAGAGGACAATGCTGCCGATGTGGCGATCGTCATGGATGTCAAGAGCCCTATTGCCGATGCGGTCCGCTCCGCCCTGTATCGCAAAAGACTGCCGTTCATCAACTCCCTGAATATGAGGGATCTGAGCCACATTAGAGATTTCCTTGAGTTCCTGAATCTGTCGCTGTCATTCAGCATCATACGCGTCAAACAGGTCAGAGAATTGGTCTCTGCATACGGCGGATGGATCCAGAGCAGATACGACGAGTACCTCGTCGCTCAGTATCTTGTCATATCGTCCGACAGCGACAGGACGAAAAAGATCCTGGAGACGATGAGGGACATAGAATCGATGAAATTCATTGATGTGTGCGAGACGGTGGTCGAAGAAGGCCCGGGCAGGAACCAAGTAAAGATCCTCCTAAAAGAACTGAATATTACCGACTCGATCGTCAATCGTAAAGACACCGATGATACGGTATATGCTGTGAATAACATCGGCAGCCTGAAGCACAGCGAACAGATCCCGGCATACGAAAAAGAAGGCGTGCTTCTTGTAGACTGCCAGAATTCCGTTTACATCGACCGCCCGGTCGTTATCTACCTCGGCCTAGGTCCGGAATGGGAGAAGGATCTGAGCGAACTGAATTCGATCGATTACAAGCTCAAAGATGAGGAGAACGACAAGAATCTGGAGAAGTTCCAGATCCTGCTGCAGCAGGGGACGTCAAGGGTCTATATCTGTAATTCTGCAAAGAAAGGGAGAACCTCCAAACCCTGTACGATGTTCAATCAATGCTCGGACGAAGATACGACTATCGAATCGTTCGGCGACGTGTGCCAGGAGATTATTATCGGACCATGGAAATCGACTATTGCTACAGACGCCATAGAAAGGGGGACTGCTGCCATAGATCCAATCGAGTACGTACCTAAACCATTCTCAAAATCATCGTATGACAACTTTGTTTCCTGCCCGAGAGAGTTCATGTACTCCCTTCTTCTTGGAAGTCCCGATAAGAGCCATACGGTATTGGGCTCTTATGTGCACGAATATGCTGAATTCAAGATATGCTACCCAGAGAAAGCAAAAGAAAACAATCTGGACTATTATGTAGATATCATCGCCGACAAATGCATGGGCCTGTATCCACCCGAGACACGTTCGATGATACGCTGCAACATCAGAACATCGATTAACAACATTGATAAACTTGTAGAAGAAATGAATTTGAGCAAAGGTGTTGTCAACGATAAACCGAAAAAAGAACCGAACACGTTCTTTACATTATCAGGTGTGACAAACGGTTCATCCTCAACAGAAATAAAGATCCTCTCAGGCAAATCGCACATGGAAGGCACCCTGGATTACATTATGGGTAATTGGATCATTGACTTCAAAACCGGTAATCCAAAAGTGGCCAATGAAGTGTTAGGGGACATGAACACAAATAAAAAGAAAAAATATAACTTTGAATTCCAAGCCATGTTCTATCTTTCGCTTATCGATGAGATTTCATCTGTAAATGAAAAAACATTTTCGCTATTTTTCACCATTGGTAATCAATCAAAGGATTTGAAAAATATCCCTTATAGTATCAAAAATAACCTCGTCAACGTTCATCTCATCGATTCAAAATACGACTATTTTGAGAATGAATTCATGGACAACCTTGTTGAAACAAAAACCTATTCTTCTTCATTGTGTGTTTGCCGCAAGAGATTGATCGATGCAGTAAAATCGGTCGGACTTGAGGATCCAGATAAACTTGTTTCAGACACTTCTTTGAAAGATATGATAAAAAGTGGAATGAAATACAAGAAGGAACGCGAAGCCGTAGATTGGGCCCTGACCAAGATATCAGAAACCTTCCCCAATAACGAGTACTTTGTTCCAAAAATTGGAAGAGAACTCAAGAAAAACACATTATATGTCACCAGAAAGGCATTGGATGATTTTAGAAAGAAAGTCTGGGATGATTATCTGTTGTCAAAGATCTATTACAGTAGCAAATTCCCCGCAACCCCACTGATTGATTGCAGAAAATGCAATTTTTATGATATTTGTACCGCAAACCCAGTAGAAGGGGGTGAAGAAGATGTCGAATCTGAATGAGAATCAGGAGAAACTTCGCGATACACTTGAAGGCTTCATAGTCACTGATGCTGGCCCCGGGACTGGCAAGACGCACACCATAGTATCCAGATATCTCAACATGATCAACAAGAAGATCGATCCGATGCATATGCTTCTGCTAACCTTTACGAGAAACGCTGCCCAAGAGATGAAGGACAGGATTACATCATATATGTCCGAATCTGCATCTAACACTGACAATCCAGAACTTAGAAAAATGATGACCAGAACATTGGATAATGTTCTCAAAAATGTCAAGGCCTCGACGTTCGACGCATTCTGCTTGAAAGTTGTATTGAATTCTCCAGAATCGGTGAGTGATTTCTTCAAAATCAACGAATCATTGTCAAGAGGGGCCCGTCTTGTAGAAAATGAGACCCTTAATAAAGATTATTTTAGAAATTTCTATGCAAATTTCATTAAAAATCATGCTAACAGATATATTCGTGGCAACTCCAACATACCTGCTCTCGTGAGTTCATCCGTGGATGATTTATTCAATTTAATAAAACGTCTAATGTCCCGCGGAGTCGTTCCGTTGGAGACAGAATGGTTTGATAATGGAGAAAAGATCGTTATTGGTAGCAAAAAATCTGTAATAAGAGAAATGACAGATGTTGGGCCGGAACTGGAAAACGGATTAATGAAGATTATTAACAAAGATCCAGAATCATACGATATTCCAGATACCGTTTATAATGGCGACATAATTGATTTTAATAAATGCATTACAGAGGCCGCCAATGAAGATCGGACGATGCTGTTGGAATTTATCCGCGATGTCTATTTTGAATATATCAGACAATCCATAAGCGATAATAGATTAACTTTCGGTCTCTCAGAATTATTTGCTTTCGTATCGCTCTACAACGATGCGAGGGTAAGAGAAACAAACTCGGTCGATTACATGATGGTCGATGAGTTCCAAGATACCAATGAATTGCAGATGATGATTTGCCTTCTTCTTCTAAGGAAACCAAATCTTTGTGTAGTAGGCGATTGGAAACAGGGGATATATGGATTCAGATTTGTATCAAAGGAAAATATCACTGATTTCGGTAACCGTGTGGATACATTCCTGACTAAACTCAATCGCGGTGAGACGAGAATTCCTTTCAAAATGATACATGACCCCATATGCATCAATCTCGATGAGAATTACAGAAGTTCTTCGGTCATTTTGAAAAAAGCATTTAGCGTACTAAGCGCCAAGGGTTCTAAAAATGACACCCCACAAGATACCGAGAACGTAGTGGAACTTATACCGAATCGTGATCGGGAGATTGGAAAATATACAGAATTCGAATCCATCAAAGCTGCTGACCCTGAAAATGAAATAGAATTGATTATAAAGAAAATTCTGGAATACAAGAAAAACGAAAAATACATGATTGCAGAGAATGGCACATATCGCAGGGTCAGATATGGGGACATCGCTGTACTGTGTCGCAATTCCAAATTTTGTCGGTCAATATTGGATTTGTGTGAGAAAGAGAACGTGCCTGCATTCTTCGAGGGCGATACAGAGATTATGTCGACAAGAGAGGGTAAATTGGCTCTTGCCTGGCTACGGTATGTGAATAATGCATCCGATACCAAAGGCCCGGTGGCAATTCTCACGGACATGGGTTACCCCTTATCTGAGATCAAGGCAATGATCCGCTACCGCGGCAAAGATAAGAATGAGAGACTATGTGGTCTGCCAGATGAGATAGTATCTCAGCGCAATATTCTTAAGAAGAAAAAAAGAAGACCAAACGACCTTCTTACAACAATATTCGCTTTCTACGGGCTTGATAATGATACTACACAGACGATTATCAACATACTGTCCTCAGCGTACACAGGATCGCTTCTCACTATATCGGATATTATCAGGCTTATTGAAGAGGACATAGAGGCTTCAACCAAGTATGACATCGACAGATCTGCAGACGCCGATGCAGTAACGATACAGACCATGCACAAATCAAAGGGGCTAGAGTATCCAATCGTCATTACCGCCGGTATCAATTACAGAACGATACCAAGTACCAGGCCCGATGACCAGTTATTCGCATTCAACGATTTATTTGGCATCCGCTGTAAGAAGGAATATTATTCGCGCACTGACGATAACGGCACCGCCCATGAGATGATCATAAAATCGTGGAGATACGAATTGATTAATCTGGCACATGGAAAAGATTACTCCGAAGAAAGAAGACTTATGTTTGTTGCGATATCGAGAGCGAAGCAGTATGTCACAATGACGTGCCATAGCCCATCGACGTTCTTCGAGCACTTGTCGGAGAATCCCGTTACCGACGTAGCGGTTTTCGATGAAACCGATACGAGCAGCGAAATCCATCTTTCCGATGCCCCGGTCATCGCCGGCTACAGGAAGAAGCACAGGAACCTGTCGATACACGAGATAATGAACACCGTATACAAGGTGAACGACGACGGAGACAAGAAGAACGGCAAAGGGGCCGATTACGGCGATTCCGTCCACAAGGCCGCCTACCTCATGGCCCGCAATATGAAGTACGACAGTACATTGGCTGAAATGCCGGAAATAAGGAGGATCCTCGATTCCCTTGCCGGTGCCACGATATATCCTGAGATCAAATGCGTCCTTCCGGTGAACGGCATATCGCTCAGAGGTGTAATGGATATCGTTGCTGTCTTCGGAGACCGCGTGGAGATCCACGATTACAAGACCGATGACACGGATCGTTTCATCGATTCCTACAGATTCCAGCTGAGCGTGTATGCCCATTCGGCCGAATCTATGGGCAAAAAGGTCATCTGCTACCTGGACTTCGTATCTCAGAAAAAGACCGTCAAAATAGAACCGCTGTCTTTGGAAGAGATAGCCAACATCGTGTCCGACTACGATAATATAATAAAAGAGCATACCGCAGAGTATGCTCACGGGATTGACTTCAAATGAAGTAAAAGAGCGCAAGTCCAAAGGAGAAGTTAACTCCGTTGAACAGATCGTCAGCAGGTCGTACAAGGATATAATCGTCAAGAACGTATTCACAACGTTCAACGTCCTGCTATTCATAATGGGAGCAATCCTGGTCATAGTCGGCGAGCCCATCGATGCAGTTGCCGCGACAGGCGTCATCACGCTGAATATTATCGTCGCGACCATCCAGGAGATTAGGGCCAAACGGCGTCTCGACAAGATCGCACTGCTCATGAGACCGAAGGTCACGGTCCTCAGAGACGGAAAGGAATCAGTAATTGATCAGTCTGAGGTCGTCAAAGACGACATAATCGTAATGAATCCCGGGGACCAGGCCTTAGTCGACGGGGAACTTCTGGAGATGGAATACCTCGAGATGGATGAATCCCTGCTCACAGGCGAGTCATCCACAGTAAGAAAACATGTAGGTGACGTGATCTATTCAGGATCGTACTGCATTACCGGGAGCGGGGCATATAAGGTCACGGCATTCGGCGACGAGACGTTCGCCTCAAAGATGCTCGCAAGCGCGAAGAAGTACACGACCAAGATGACGCCTCTGCAGATGGAAACGTCCGCGATCACTAAGGTCCTGATGGTCATCGCGTTCGTATTCATGGCGATAATGATCGTCATCAATCTTTTCAAATTCCACGGCCTGTCCGAAAGTCTCGAAGCTACCGTCAAGACGGCCGTCATAATACTCGACATAGTTCCGATAGCTCTCTTCCTGCTGATCGTCATCGCCTACATGGTGGCTGCGGTCCGTATGGCCGACGGCGGTGTCCTCCTTCAAAGGTCCAGCGCGGTTGAATCTCTCAGCCACGTCGATACCGTATGCATGGACAAGACCGGAACGATAACCACAAACAAGCTTGTTTTCAAAGAGATGAAACCGTATCGCAACGAGTCTGAAACGGAAGAACTCATCAGATCGTTCGCGAACTCCACCGGCAGCAAGAACCGTACAGTGACCGCTCTCATAGAGAGATTCGGAAAAGCGGATGTCAAGGCCACCGATGAGATACGCTTCTCATCTGAAAGGAAATACAGTGCAGTCAAGATCGCCTGCAACGGAAAGAACGTCACGATTTTCATGGGAGCTCTCTCCTCGCTCGGACCTCACATAGACAATAAGACCGACGTGGAAGAGACGGTCAAGGGCTTCTCCGAGAAAGGACTCAGAACAATCATAATTGCCGAAGGCCCGGACATGGAACTCTACGGCGACGAGAACGTCGAGATACCAGAACTTAGTATGATCGCAGTAATCGCGATCGAGGATGAGGTCCGCAGCGACTGCAAGAAGACCATCGAGACCTTCCTCGATAACGAAATGGACTTAAAAGTAATATCCGGTGATGATCCGGAGACTGTGAACGCTCTCTTCACCATCGCTCAGATCCCAGGCGAAAGAAAAATACTGTCCGGCGATCAATTGGACGCCCTCCAGGGCGAAGAAAGGAAACAGGCCATTCTCACTACGAATATATTCGGGAGGATGAAACCCGACCACAAAGAACAGATCATCGAGACCCTGAAGAACGAAGGAAGATACGTCGCGATGGTGGGCGACGGCGTCAACGACGTGAAATCTCTTAAAATGGCACAGGTCGGCGTCGCCCTCCAGAGCGGGAGCGGGGCAGCCAGAGGGGTGGCCGACATGGTCCTCGTCGACGATAATTTCGCCGCTCTGCCGAAAGCACTTGTCGAAGGAAGGAAGACAGTATCTGGCATGAGGGACATACTCAAACTGTACCTTTCGAGGAATTTCGTTCTCGCTATAATGGTCGCTCTTGTACTGTTCATATTCGGCAACACGCCGTTCCTTCCGACGCAGGCAACGTTCTATGCCATAGCCTCGGTCTCGATCGCTGCATTCCTGATGACCATATGGGCAAAACCTTCGGAGAACAAAGGAGCGATACTTCCAGGCGTTCTGAAATATGCCATACCGATGGCGGTCATGATCGCCGGATTCGGATTCGCAGTGTACCTTTCATTCTACTACCTGACGATTGACGGGGTAATTAACATACCGTATACGCCGAATCAGATCGCCACACTCGGATGGCCCGTATTCGACTCAGCAAAACAGATGCCTCCGCTCACTGCTGCCGAACTGCTGGTCAGGACGGCAGAGATCAACGCGAGGAACTCAATGCTCCTCTTCGTCATACTTGCCGGGATAACGCAGCTCCTCATCATAACACCGTACTTCAAGTTCTTCTCTGTTGACGGTAAACTCCATAAGGACATCAAACCCACCATCCTTGTGGGTCTGCTCTATCTTTTCGTCTTCGCGGTATATTATGCGGTGTATACATGGGAGTGGGCGGCAAAACTTGTGAGTCTGGCTATTTTCCCTGTCGAATACATATTGTGTATAATCGCCGTGACAGTTGTGTGGTTCTTCGTTGCACGTACCGTGCTGCGCAAAGGCGGATTCAAGCGGCTCACATCCATTACCGAGAAATGGTATCGGAGCATGATGGAAAAGATGTACGACACGAACGGAGGGGATTCCGAGAATGTATCGGATAAAGATTGACGGAAACGATTTCGATGCCGAAGGAACGATAGAGAGTTTCGTTCTATCTCAGAAAAAGAACCCTGATTCATATCTGTTCCTGATCGGAAGCGTGCCGGTCCCAATGGATATCACTCCGGATAACGGAACGAATGTCGACGCCATACGTGTAGCCTCCGGCGGATGATCACCTGATCGTGATAACAAAACCTCTGATCTAAAAGGCATTCGATGTTCATCTATGGAGCCGAACCCGACGATATGAACACGTCATAGAAATATCGCAATAGCGATACGCTACCCGATGAAGGAATTATGTTACTGCCCGCCGTCGTATGGCGGTTCGGGCCTGATGAGCATGGTCGCAATGGTCCCGGAGAGTTTCCTGCTCTTCGTCGGCCCGCTGTCCTGCGGCAGATTCTCTGCCATGAACACGTTCGGAGGAGAGGGGAAAAAAGGATATCTCTACATCACAGACGTAGATATGTCCCTGGGAAAGGTCAACTCCGAAATATCCAAAGCGGTAGACACAGTCATCGGTAAGTACAGACCGAAGGTGCTGATACTGCTCCTGACGTGCGACATCCTTATCGCGGGGATAGACGAGAACGCAGTGTTGCGCGACCTGTCAAAAGCTCACCCCGATACCATATTCCAATCATTCCCAGTCAATCATATTGCAACTGGAACGGGTCACGACCCGGTCGAAATGATGTACGTCCGTATTACAGAGATGTTCGATCATTCTGCGAAAGAAGATTCTGTCAATTTCATCGGAAGTTCGATGCCGCCTGGCTGCAACAGCGATGCCGTCGAGATACTCGGGAAATTTGGATTCAAAGGTAACCACCCGGTCAAGATGGAATCATTCGAACAGTTCAGGAGCATGGGGCATGCAAGATACAATATATTGACGAATGCAGACGGCCTGGCCGCCGTAGAAGGTGCTGGTGTGCCGTATTGCACTATGTATCCGACATATTCCTTCGACGAGATCAGAGAACAATACTCATCGCTCTTCAAACTCATTGGAAAAGAATGCGATCTGGCACAATATGAAAAGGTCGCCGAGGATACGATAGCGGAAGCATCCGGGCTCTTGAAAGGGAAGACGATCTCCCTCGGTTCATCCGTCACACGCAGGACCTTTGGCCTCGCAAGACTGATGCTTGAGAACGGATTCGACATCACCGATATATTTGTGACAGGGGAATCCTACGTCAAGACTGCACCCTTCGATGAGAAGGACAAGGCATGGGTGGAAAAGGAACATCCGGAGATCCGTATACACGATGCGGGCGACACATCGATGAGTTCTGAGATCGGGCACTGCTGCAAGGCGGATGTGTCCATAGGATTCAATGCGGCATACATGACGGATTCGGCGATGGTCATTAACACCACAGACAACGGGCAGATCGGATACTGGCCTATCGTCCACGTGATGAGGAAGATAATAGAAGCATGCAAGGATCCCAAGGATATGAAGGGACTGATGATGTCATACGGAGTGTCGATATAATGGCTGAGCTTATGTTCAGATTGCCCGGATTCGCGGCTGATTTCTCAGGTGCCGCATCCATACTTTCGTCGATGGGGGCAATGGTCGCGATGTACGGTCCGACGCAGTGCCTGAAGAACTACGCTTCATTCGATGCACCGAATTGGTTCAAATCTCCAGGCATGGTATTCAGCACATACATGGACGAAGACGATGCCGTCATGGGGAATTACAAGGAGATTACAGAGAGGATAGCTAACAGTGCCAGAAAACACAAACCCGATTTCATAGCGGTCATCGGTTCGCCGGTGTCGGCCATGACCGGCGCAGACCATCACGGCATAGCCATGGAAGCGGAGAGGATCTCCGGCATACCTGCGATCGGCGTAGACACCTCTGGATCGCATGACTACTCGTTCGGCATAGAACGCACATACGCCGCACTCGCCGACAGGTTCCTCCTCGATGAAAGGAAGGTCGTTCCGAACACGGTCAACATACTCGGGTACAGTCTCATCGACTATTGCGACGATACCGATCTGAAGGCCTTATGTGCATATTATGAATCCAGGGGCAAGAAGCTCAATTTCGTCTCCGGCAGAGACGGACTCAGAGAATTCAAGAATCTTCAGAACGCCGAACTCAACGTTGTTGTATCAGCATCCGCGATGAAATTCGCCGAATACCTAAAGGAGGTCTACGGTATGGAATATACTGCGGAACTGCCGATCGGGGGAAGCATCCCGTCCCCTGCAGAGAAATTGCGCCCCGAGGAATGCCTCTTCATCGGCGACCAGGTCATCGGCAACAATCTCAGAACTTTATTCGAATCGAGATATGGGCTCTCCGGCAATGTATGCACGTTCTTCTCCTTCGATAAGAACATAGCCAGATCCGGAGATAAGAAGCTCGACGGAGAGGCGGATCTCATCAAGACGATCTCGGAACATAACTACACTGCGATCGTCGGCGATCCGCTGTTCATGTCGTTCTCCATGGGCATGTTCGTACCGCTGCCGCAGTCCGCGGTGAGCAGCAAGCTGTTCTGGAGAGAGCATATAAGATTCTATGCTGACGATATTA
>CAZXIY010000002.1:14963-32631 GCA_964640935.1 uncultured Methanomassiliicoccales archaeon | reverse complement strand
TTTTAAATCGTTTATCTTCTGTAGTACCCGAAGGCACCATGATAATTCGAAACGACCCCGTTCATGTAGTTAGCGAGGAACTTCTCCTTCTCTTTCGAATTTACTACAAATCCATTGAGCGGGAATTCGGCATCGCAGTGCACACATCTCACCATTTTGCAGTTCTTGTTCGCCTGGGGACACGCCCTGCAAGCGATCGCCCTGGACTGGAAAAGACTGAACTCTTTTCCGCATCTGGGACAGATGAACCTGTGTGTGGATGAGAGCATCTGCGGAGTAACTCCGGCTCTTGCCATCTCTGGTGTCAAGGTCATTCATATCACCTATATGCTCCCCCGAAGCCTTACGTGTATTTACATTGAACGGACTTTGTTCGAACAGCCACGTAGAGGTGGTTCGGAGGTGCAGTGATCGGCCGCACCTCCCACCTAACAGGTTTAGGAGGAAAAAATGTTTGAAGATGTAGTTTTGACTCAGTCCTTCTGCTTCTCAACAGAGAAGAATGCACAGACACAGGCGATGACCATCATGATGAGGGCCATGAGCCAGAGGGTCTGGTACTGAGCGAGCGTCTTGTCGACGACGATCATTCCCGCGATCGTGATCAATATCGCACCGCCGGCGAACGGGAACAGGTTGAGGGCCGCTGTTGACGTGCCCGCCATTCCGATCGGGTAGAGCTCCTTGATCTGAGCATAGGACACAACGAAGAATCCTCCGAAGAATCCGAACAGGAAGTTGATGACCGCCTGGATCATGAAATTACTTGTGATATCCGTGTTACCGGACGTGAAGTAAATCACGGCCCACATGATCGTGTAGATGACAGTACCGAACAGCATGACCTTCTTCCTGGAGTGGAAGACCTTGTCCGAAAGACGTCCGGCAAGAGGGCATCCGATGACCATACCGATACCGATCATCATCAGGATGTTAGCTGCATCGGCAGTACTGAATCCGCCGATCCCCTTGTAGTATGCACCTGCCTGAGATGCCTGCCAGAGCATGATCGTTCCGTACATGAAGAAGAACCATATAGCCAGAGGCCAGAATTTCCTTCCGCTCGTAAATGTGAGCTTGAGGGCCTCCATCGTCGGAACCTTCTGTGATGTAGATTCCTTTATAGGCTGTCCGGTCTCCTCGGATACGATCTCTTCAATGCTCGGGAGATCCTTCTCGCTGGGGTGGTCTCTGACGAGTATCCACGTAAGGACGCCAATGACTGCTGTGATGACCGCGAGCACAATGTATGTGTTCTGGATACCCAGGCTGTCGATCATAAGGACCATCGGAGTCGCTGCGGCGATACCTCCGACGTTACCGACCAACAGAAGAATACCACTCATTGTAGCGAACTCGTCTTTCCTGAACCAGACGGCCAGGACCTTCATTATCGGGATGTAAATGACTGCTGCGCCGATACCGATGACGAACTTACCTGCAATCATCAGATCGAACATATTTATTGTTGCAGAATACGCACAGAGCAGGGAACCGATAGCGAGCAGAATGATGAATATGGATGCTGCCTTCCTCGGACCAAGCTTATCTGTCAGAATTCCGCTCGGGATCTGCATCAGCGTATATGCATACAAGTACGCAGAAGCAAGCAGAGCGATCGAAGTCGCCCCGACGTTAAAGTAATCTTGCATACTGGTGGATATCGCTCCGCCAGTCGTTCTGTGGAAGTACACGAAGAAGTACGCTATCGCTAGGACCACGAATATGACCCAGCGGTACTTCAGTACGGCTTCCTTCTTTTTTGGATCAATTGCCATTTGGATTCCTCCATCATTGGGCAAAGACTTCGGAATCAGACCTGTAAGTCGTATCGAGTAGGTATGTATATATCAAAAATCCCGAACATGTTCGGCCGAGATGCATAATTTTTAGATACTCCTTAAATTCCATGAAAGTATACAACGCTCATGCAGTATGCGGAGATGCTCATAGACCGAAGGATCAACGGCATCGTTCCTGACGGACACCCCTGTCATAAACTGTTGCCGATCGATATGCAGAAGAACAACGTCAGCGTAGAGATTATACAGTGCTCTGTGCTCTTGGAAGGTGCAGGCTGCTCTCTTATAAGGATCATTGACAAGGACGGCGAATTCGGCAGAACGATCTCGGACAACCACACCATAAACATGCTTGGCGAATACTCGGTCGTCAAGACCGGCAAGAGCCAGTATCTGGCGACCGTAATGAACAACAATTGTAAGCTGGCTCAGATCGTGTCCGAATCAGGATGCTTCCTGACATCGGCCATACCGAAGAATGATGACGAGATAATGTGGACGCTGTTCGCCCCTACGAACGGCTACATAACCAATCTGGTCAAAAGGATGAGGGAAGAGGGCTACGGAGCTACCATGATGGCATCTGTGAATATGAACGTGGAATCCGTCATCACGGATAAGCAGGATGAGGTCATCAAGTACGCCTATGAGAACGGCTATTACGATGTTCCGAAGAAGATCAACACAGACGACCTATGCCTGAAGTTCGGTTGCTCTAAATCCACCATGAGCGTTATGCTGAGAGAGGCGGAAAGAAAGATCATCGCCTCATTCGTTCTCATGGGTCAGAACGCACATTCTTACAGAAAGAAATAAGATGCCCGCCCAAACGGGCGGGCTTTGTTTGTTAAAGAGATCACTTCTTGTAGTTCTTTATCGCGTCGACCATGGCCCAGACGTTCTCTTTCTTGATCAGGGCGGACATTCCGCAGCCGGCCGATATGATGTTAAATCCGGCATCCGCGCTGTGCAGTGCGGCCTTCCTGACATCATCTGGCGTTCCCTGAAGCAGGGGCTTGACGACACCGACGTTACCTACGAGAGCAGCTCTGCTGTTGACGAGCTTGACTGCCTTGAATGAATCCGTCTTCTCTTCGAGACTCAGAGCAGTTGCCTTGCTCTGCACCATGTTCTCCAGCATCGGCAGCATGTCGCCGCATATGTGCAGGATCTTCATGGTCTTCTTGAGAGGCTTGTACACGTAGTGCAGGTTCGGCAGAGCGAACTCGTCGAACATGTCCGGGGATATCATATCATATGACGCCGTCGGCTCACTCATCTGTATGCTGTCGATGCCGATGCCCTCGACGTGCTCGAGCCACATCTTCTCATAGTCGGCTGCATGCTTGGCAAATCTCTTTGCCACATCTGGCTCTGTAAGAGTCCAGAGTATGAGGTTCTCTGTTCCCGCAAGGTGTCCCGCGATCGTGAACGGACCGGTCACACCGAGCAGCGTCGGAAGATCGGCTTTCCTCTCTTTGATGATCATCTCGGCCGCGTCGAGGATTACTTTGTTCCTCGGGATCTTCAGCATCTCCTCCGGGCTCATGAGCTCGAATTTGGCATCCGGATCGTTCTTGAACGGACTGCTTTTGACCATCGGCGTGGAATTCTTTTTTCCAAGGGATACATTGCATCCGAGTGCTTCCGCCTCGTATGTCAGACAGTACGGCACCCTTACGGACTCGAGTCCTAGGAAGTCATATGCACCCAAGGCTATCTTGGCCATCTTTCTGGCATCTACGTGTGCCTCCGGCCATGCCGCGTCTACGTGATCCAT
This sequence comes from uncultured Methanomassiliicoccales archaeon, assembly GCA_964640935.1. Taxonomy (GTDB): domain Archaea; phylum Thermoplasmatota; class Thermoplasmata; order Methanomassiliicoccales; family Methanomethylophilaceae; genus CAZXIY01. The sequence continues at coordinate 29,049 of CAZXIY010000002.1, read as the reverse complement.
GAGTTCCACCGTTGCCGTCGTGGTCATACCACAGACCGGCGGGCGGTCCACAGGTTCACACTTCATTGCTTTGAAGAACCTTTCTCTAGGGGTAATAGTTGACATTTTCCTCACATCTAGGTTTTTCCAAGTCTTTGCCCATGGAATGAAGCGATGAATGCGATAATAACCCGTATCACGAACATGTTCGAATGGCATCGATTACCGCAGAAATACAGAGACCGAAGAATGGAATTCGTATCGTTCCCGCCAGATAATATTAACGGGATGATAGCATACGCCCACCACATGAGCGCATGGGAGTCTATGAAACTGTTCATCGTTAGGCGCAGACTGCTCGCCAACATGATACCCGAGGGCTGCGAACACCCGCTTGAAGAATGGATGTCCATCAAGGCCCGTATGACGTTCAAGAAGAACCGCGAACTCAGGGACATTATCGGAAAGAAGACGCTCGATGTCGTCACAAGGAAGGATTTCGATGAATATCAGCTGTTCCGCGTCAGAGAGCAGATGAGGTATGCGGAAGAGAACTCCCCCTACTACCGTCACAAATTCAAGGATGCCGGCGTCAGACCCGAAGATATCGTAACATGGAGCGATCTCGAGAAGATACCGTTCACCGAACCGGCAGACCTCGCGGAGAACTCGCCTTACTTCTTTGCGATCTCAAGGACCAAACTTGCGAAGGAGTTCACGACAACCGGGACCACCGGGCACAGAAAGTCCATAGGTTATACGACGAACGATCTCGTCTCCAAGATAGACATAGTCGCATCCGCTCTGAAGAATGTGGGCATGGGCGAAGGGGATTCGCTGCATGTCATGTTCCCGCTGGTCACAGCTTGGGATCCGAGTCTCATCATGGTCAGCGCATGCAAGATCCTCGGTTACGGTTCGTCCGTATGTTCTGACAATGACATAAAGAAACAGATGGAGGTCATGAAGGATGCGAAATCGACCTTCATTATCGGGATCCCGTCATTTATATACCGCGTTACCACGCTGATGGGCAAGGACGTGGATCTGAAAGAACTGGGCATAAAGAAGATAATATCGACCTCGGAACCGCTCTCCGAGAGCATGAGGCATACTCTGGAGGGGGCATGGGGATGCAAGGTCCTGGATGTGTGGGGGATGACCGAGTTCGGTCTCGCATGCGCAGTCGAATGCGACGAACAATGCGGACTCCACACCGACGAGGCCAATATGCTCTTCGAGGTCATCGATCCGGAGACCGGCAAACAGGTCCCGGACGGGACGACCGGAGAGCTTGTCATCACATCGCTGAACGCAGAATGCACGGTCCTGGTGAGATACCGCACGCATGATATCGCGGCAATGCTCGCTCCTCCGTGCAAATGCGGTGCTCATTTCAACAGACGTCTTGTCAAACCGAGCGGAAGGATGGACCTGCAGTTCAAGATAGGAATGGGGCACAAGGTGTACCCTGTCCTTTTCGACGAAGCGGCATTTTCCGATCCTTCGATCATCGACTACCAGGTCAAGATAACCAAGGAAGGATACAAGGACGTTCTGACATTCGTTCTGGAATCTGCAAATAAGAGCGAAGAACTGAAGAACAAGATCGTCAAGGCCGTTTCGGACATAATGGAGGTCAAGGACGGTATCGAAGAGGATCTTGTAGATATTCCGAGGGTGGAATTCGCAGACGTCGGTTCGATGGAGTACTCTGTCAAATCGAAGAAGATAATCGATATGAGAGAGAACTTCGACAAAAAGGAATGATCATATCCCTTTCGCTGCTTTGATGACCTTCACCAAAGAATCGTCATCAGAGCAGCGTTCTACGAACGTACCTGTAACAACGATGTCCGCCCCGGCGGCCCTTGCCGCCGCAGCCGCTTCGGGTGTCCTTATTCCGCCGCCAACGATCAGCGTGACGCCGATCTCTTTCTTCACGGCAGATATCATCTCCGGCGGGACCGGCCTGTCCGCGCCACTTCCGGCCTCCAGATAAACGAAATCCATGCCAAAATACTCGCATGCCAATGCGTATGATATCGCAGAATCGATATCGTCGCGTTTTATCGGCATCGCCTTTCCGACCTGCCCGACCTTCATCCCGGGTTCGACGATGATGTATCCCATCGAAAGAGGCTCTATCCTCAATTTCTTGATGACCCTGCTGGCGGCGACCTGGGCTCCGATCACCATGCGGATGTCGGAACTGTTCACCATGCTCATGAAGTATATCGCATCGCATTCCGGCGACATTGCGTTGGGGGACGACGGGAAATAGATCAACGGCAGAGAGGTTGCAGCTTTGATAGCTTTCGCGGTCGCATCTAGGTTCTTCTGTGTGACACCTGTTGATCCGCCGATCATTATAGCATCTGTGCCTGCCTCTTTGCATCTCAGCGCAATATCCGCGGCCTCCTCTGCCGACTGTTTGTCAGGGTCGAGAAGCGCCATATGCAGCGTACCTTTACTGACCTTCTCGAGTATGTATTCCTTAACTGTCATCAGATCACCACGATAGCTCCGAGTATGAAGGCCACAAGAGCAACAAACATCGCAACCTTTGCGATCTTTTGAGATCTATGCGGGCTTGTGAAAAGTATTATTGCCGCGTATATAAACATTGCATCAGCCAGGATCACAACGTAATAAAGCGATCCGAAGGTATGTGCGATCATCGGTTCAATGCTTAGCAATGGACCTGCGATATAGAACGCCGCCGCAACAATGCCAGCATTACGTTTTCCTATGATCATAGGGAGCGTCTTCCTCCCGACATCGCCTTCCATATCCTCGATGTCCTTCGTTATCTCACGGCCGACCGAAACAAGGAATGCCATTGCCGCAACTATGTAACAAGCATCCATACGGCCGACGATCGCCCCGCCGAAGAGGAATACCATACCGGTGAGGACTGCTATAGTGAAATTACCGATGAACCCTCTCTGTTTCAGGAACATCTCATAGGATATCATCAGAACAGCGGCGATGATAACAATGGATATCGACAGCGGATCCTTGAGCAAGAATGATAGGACACATGCTATGAGCATCGACACGACACCGAGGTATAACGCGATCCTCGGTTCTATTGAGCCAGATGGTATGGGTCTTTCCGGATGCGATACCTTGTCTATGTCGCGGTCGATATAATCGTTTATCGAATTTCCGCCGGCGATGAAGAATATCACGATAACGCATGATATCGCGATATTGAACAGATGATCTCCGATACCGGCACCTGCCGCTATCAGAGAGGACACAATGACACCGATTATGCCGATTATGCCGTTCTCAAGACGGAACAGCTGCAGGTATTTGTTCATGGCAGTAAATTCGGATGTTCCATATAATCTATTTCCGATTATCTAACACCGTGTCGAAGATTATCGATCAGCTCTTCTGCCCGAAGATATGATAGTATCTTGAAAGCGACCCGTGGACGCGCTGGATATATGTAGCTTCCAATGACAGCTCGTCGGTATCAAGCTGGTGCGGAAGGACCACCCCTGCATGACCGTCACTGCCCAGTATCTCATGGAATGATCTCATCGCCCTGGCATATATGCTCTCGATGTTCTCTCCGCCGGTATGTGTGGACCTTCCGTACGGAGGATCGGTGGCAACGACATCAACTTCTCCGAAGCGATCGGCGATGCCGGAGATATCCAATACCTCCGAATCATAAAGATTCAGATTGTAGAAGTCCATGTTCTCCTGCGTCCCGGCGATCATCTCCGGATCGAAATCCGATGCTATTGCCTTCATACCCATGAATGCCGCCTCAATCGCTATCCCGCCTGTACCACAGAAAGGATCCAATACCGTGCTGCCGCGTTTCGCTCCCGTTAGATTGATCAACGCTCTGGCATATCTCGGGTGAAGGGATATCGGCGAGAAGAACGGTCTCTCTCCGACCTTTCTCGTCTCCAGTATGTTCCTGTCGATCGCACGCTGTCCCAGATACACATGTATGCGGTCGCTTATCAGGATCCAGACCTCTTGGTCGGGATGCTTCAGATCCACATCGTTGCCGGACGACAACGCCTTTCCCAGCTTCCGAATGACATCCTGTGAGTCTATATCGGCCATCATCCCTTCGAATCTCTTGCACCTGACGGCGAACGAACCCTGAGGTATCTCGATGGAATCGAAGCCGGACAGGTCATTGATGTCGAACGAGCCGAGATAACGTCCGACCCTGTGCGTCAGAGAGATGCGGTCGGCAATAGGGTCCAGGAACTTTTCATCGAACGATGATATGACATAACCTGGCCCTTCCGACATTATATCGGACGTTCCTGCCTCCGCTTCTACGCACTTATCTACCTCTGCCGAGCACATAGTCTTGTGCTCGCCCGACAGTTCGAAAAAGAAAGGGAGCTTCACGCTCCCTTTATTGGCTCTTAGTCTTTAATACCATCTTCGGTGATCATAAAGACCGCTTCGCCTTCCGGAAGGTTAGGCGAATCGATAAGTCTGGCAATTCTCTTGCCCGCCTTACCTTTGCGCAGATAGATACGGAATGTCGCCGTATGTCCGACTATGTTCCCGCCGATAGGTCTCGTGGGGTCGCCGAAGAACGCATCCGGCTTCGACGACACCTGGTTGGTGACTACGATCGCCGCATTATTCAGGGTCGCGAAATTGAGCAGATCGTGCATATGGCGGTTCAGTACCTGCTGTCTTTCAGCAAGGGCCCCTCTCCCGACATATTCTGCTCTGAAGTGTGATGTCAGAGAATCCACGATCATGAGCTTCACTTTCGTTTCGGAAGCAAGATCCATGGCCTTCTCCACCAAAAGCACCTGATGCTGCGAATTGAATGCCCTGGCGACGTGTATCCTCTTCAGCACCGCATCCGGATCCACTCCCAGGTATGTGGCCATCTGGATTATCCTTTCCGGCCTGAACGTGTTCTCGGAATCGATTATGATCACGTCGGAATCCAGCCCGCCCTTGTCCTCTGGCAATGTGGCATTTACGGCAAGCTGGAAGCACAGCTGGGTCTTGCTGCTTCCGAATTCTCCGAAGAACTCCATTATGGACTGGCTCTCGACCCCTCCGCCGATCAGTTCATCCAAGGCCTTCGACCCGGTGGTGAGCTTCTTGATCTGCTTGCGTCTTTCGAGGATGTCGTCCCCTGTCTCGAAGCCTCCGATATCGGCGCAGAGCTTCGCTCCCTCTATTATGTCCATCGCTTTCTTCTCGCCGATCTCGCATTTGTCGGCAAGGTCCGCGGGCGATGCTACGGCTATGGACATCAGATCCGAGTAGCCTGCTTCCTGAAGTTTCTCTGAAATGGCGGGTCCTACTCCCGGTATGTCCTCAATGGTTTTCGTGACCATGTTATCCTCACATCTCCACTTGCGGTTTTAGTATTTAAGCGGAATCGAGGGGTCGCCGAATATGCCGAAAGTAGTATCCGGCGTCCTTTGTCGTAAAGGTTTATATTATAAATGCGGATTGTGGGACGATGGCTAAAAAGAGGCGCTTGGTAGAGAAGGAGAAGGAGGATGAATACGAATTCGTCCCCCCAGAATTCGACGAGAAGGAATTCATCCTAAAGGATCTCTACGGAACAAAGATACTGCTCGTCGTCGCATTGCTTTCGATAGTCATCGGTATCCTGTGCTCATGCGTACAGAGGGCCTTCCCGGATTTCGGTCTTTATCTCGGCCTCCTGTTGCTGTTCCTTTCAACGGCCGCTCTCAAACCGATACTGAAATTACTCAGGTTCGACAGCGATCTCATAGATCAGAAGACGATGATCGGCAACTACATCATGTTCCTTCTTCTGGGACTGGGTGTGTGGATCCTCTTCGTCAACCCGCCGTTCCTCGGCTGAACGGAAAAACACCTTCCAATCAAAACCTTTACACTTTTAGGTAAAAGATTCAGATCTCCCAGCACTGCTTGGGATCCAGAAGCTCGGTCAGTATCGTAGGGTCTGTGTTGGCCACCGTAGCGTCGTGATCGAGGATGATCATCGTACTGGGATTCATCTCCCTTCCGATGCCGGCTATCGCCGCTTCGTCCTTGAGCATCTCCGCTGCCGTGAAGTACATCCTCTCGGCGATTATCGTCCAGTGACCGTCCTCGATGAACGGATCACCGAACTCGTTCCCCTTCCATTTGGACATGAACGAATCGCTGGACTTCACCCATACGGGCGGACCTATGTGTTTGTACGTTTTGGAGAGTATATCGCGTTCGAGCTCGAAGACGATGACGACCTCTCTGGAGTTCATGTCGTGCACGGCTCTGAGAACGTTGAACGAGAACACATCGAGCTTCTTGGCAAGGGCGTATTGCGTCTTCCATATCTGCGAGTGAAGATTGTCCTCGTTTATCTTCGGCCTCTCGAAGACGACGGTCACGAGCCTGGTACCGTGGATCTGCGTCTTCTTCTTTATTATGTCAATTGCGAGCGGCGTCCTTTCCTTCGGGAAGAAGAACACCTCGCTGGGCATCCTTATGTACGCCTTGCATGCGATGATGAATTCCGCGAACGTGTCGATATGAACGGCGGATGCGACGTTCCTGCGCGGGTCGACCGGATCGTAAAGAACTATGGGCGCTACCATCGGCGGACCCTTCTTGTCCACCACGATCGTCACGCCCTCCTTCCATTCAGCGGCGGCGAGCACGGCGTCGATGAAACCTCCGTAGTGGATCGTTATGAGCTCACACATGTAGCCCGAGAACCCTCTGGTGTTCGGTTCGGCCCCATAGGCGCCTATGCCTTTCATGAACATCTTCATGAGGCGGATCTCATCCTTCATCTTGTCATCGGCCCTGGAAAGGACGAAGTCCGTGTGGAACGGCGTCCTGTCGACAGGCGTGAGGAGTTTCTCTGTTGTAAGTATGTGATAGCACGGGACCATGTCCACGGAGAGACCTTTGTAGACGCCTCTGGTGTACGGATGTTCGGCGTACATGCGTTCGCCGTTGATCAGATCCTCGCCCGTCTTCAGACCTATCCTCTCGAGATCCTCCCTGGACGTGGTCTCCGGGAACATAAGGAATATGTCGAGGTCCGGATCGGAAAGGAATGTTCCTTTGGCCACCGAACCGACGAATCTGACGGTGATATCGATGTTGTGCTGTTTGACGTATGCCCTGACCTCGTTGATTAGAGACTCCGCGATACCTGTTATCCTTGCGGTCTCTTCTTCAGACGGTTTTATCTTTGCGAGAACATCCGACTCAACACTCATCGGCCCCGTGATGTAATCCATTGATTTATGGGTTGGTATCGTCGCCCGAGCGCAGAATCGCCTGTACAGGCTGCGATGTGCCGTTCTGCAGCGATTCCTTCGAACTGCCGCGTATACACGATGGCGTGTACGTCCGTGCATATCATGCGATGGTGGTGCCGTCGGATTTGAAATAAATTGAGTTCTATCGGGATGGTATGCGTTACTGCCCACAATGCGGAAACCAGGTAAAGGACACGGATTCGTTCTGCGGCAAATGCGGATGTGTGCTGTCGAATCCGACACAGTCTCCGAGAGAACCGGAGCGCAGGCCGGAATTGTCCAGCTGGATGCCGGCCCTGATCCTGTCCATCCTTCTCATAACCGCATCGTTCGCAGGAGTGTTCCTGATGGGGAACAGCACGGATACGGATGCCAATTACCACCTCAAGTATTCTTGGAGCTACGATGACCATTCGTATGAGTACACTCTCGACGTATCGAAGAGCGATTACAGCAAGATGCTCTCCAGCGACATCGACAAGAGCGGTACGGTCTCATCCGACCTCTACGAGAGGGCGGACGGGGACACCGTGGAGATCGTGTTCGGCGTGAAGGATTACATTGTGGTAGATTCGTACATAATGAAACTGAAAGATGCACTGTATGAGAGATACACAGGCACATACGGCGAATCCTCTTCCAATCTGGAATTCCCAGATTTCATCGTCGCATTCGTGCAAGAATGTATCACATATCAGGATGACACGACCAAAGGAGCATCTGAATATTGGAAATATCCTCTTGAGACACTCTATGACCGCACGGGCGACTGCGAGGACTTCTCCATACTGGCCGCAGCACTTCTCGACGCCGCAGGACATGAGGCGGGGATCTATCTTCTTCCCGGACACGCGATGGGGGCCATAAGCAAAGATTTGCTGAAGACCGAACGTGAAAATCTGCAATTCGACGGTCATTATGCCATAGAACTCACATCACCGGGCAACAAGATAGGATACGTCAATGATGCTTATGGCGACTGCTATTTCCATCTCTACACAGGCAACACGACCTCATACCACGTCAAATCTTCGTGAATGTGAATGTGAGCGTCACACTGCCGATAGGATCGGAATCTCCGCTGACTGTGATCGTCCCCGTATCTCCGTTCATTGTTATGGATGATGAGCTGAAGCTTATGCCGCTCACGCCGAATACCTTAGGAACATCCTTGCCGACAACATTGTTCCTGTCATCGAACAGATCTATGGGGTCGCTGATCTTCGGGTTATTGTAATCGTAGAGGAACAGCGTGAACTTGTAGTCGCTGATGGACGATCCCGTCATTTTGAAGGTCTTCTCATTTCCCGAAAGATCGCTGTACGCTCTACCGTCTGTCGGACACGACCAGAGTCCGTTATTGCCGGGTATATCCACATTCGTGCTGGTAGATGATGACGAGCTGGCATATCCGAGTTTGACATACACCGGAGCGTTCCCGTTCCCGTCGAGATGGAGCTGCCCTGCGGTGTCGGATACAGATATGCTGTCGACCGTAACGGTCACGTTGTATCCTCCCTGAGACGTCTGATTCCACAGGGGGAGAGCTGTAGCCACAATTGCTATGGCAATGAGAGCGACGAGCGCGATGACCATTACTTTGAGCTTGTAGTCGTTGGACTTCGGCTTTGTCTGCTGCAGCGGCGGTGCGACGGACCCGTCCACCGGCGTTCCGCAGTCAGGGCAGCGCTGATCCTCGTCCCTCAGCATCTTCCCGCAATGAAGGCAGAACTTGACCATGCTACCTCCAATGACAGCATTGTTAATAATCTCACAGGTTCCAAGCGTCGTTCCACTCGGGCTTCTTCGGAAGGATCCTGCCGACCTTGACCCCGCTCTCGCCGATATCCAGGGTCATGAGATCCTCGCCGGCGATGGTCCTTACGCCTGTCCTCTTCTCTATCTCTGCCGCCTGCTCTGCCGGTCCGACCCTGAGCATCACAATACCCAGGTGTGAGAATATGGCCAGTTCCGGTCTTACGCGTTCTATGAATTTCCCGGCATCGACAGTGCAGAGATGCCATTTTATCCTGTTCTCGTTAGGTGTCGTTACCGGCAGTATAAGAACACGCGACCCGGCGTACTGATCTGCTATATCATCCGAATACGCAGTATCCGTGACGTACGACAGCGTGCCGCAGTCGGTGTTGAATCTGAAACCGACGCAGGTGGGGTCGCTGTGATCAGATCTGGTGACCTCGGTATCCATGCCCGCGATGTCGTACCTGTCCCCGGGCCTGATCGTGACCGTTCTTTCAGGAAGACCGGCATGGTAGCGGGATATCCTCGGTCTGAGGTCCCCGTCCCCTTCCATGACGCTGACACTTCCATAGAAGGCTCCGCGCTTGACCCATCCGCCTTTCGTCATTCCTTCGATGACGACTTCCGCATCGGAATAGTGATCTGGATGTCCGTGCGAGACAACGACCGCGTCGGTCCTCTGCACATCGTACCCGATGGCACACATGTTCGTCAGGGCCCCCGGTCCGGGATCCACATTCATCCGGCCTCTGCCGGAATCGATGAGAAGACCGCCGGTGCTTCTGGCCTGGAACATCGTCGTATGCCTTCCGCCCCCGGTGCCCAGAAAAACGACCCTGGTATCCATGCCCGTGTCATCGTACAATGGATATATCGTCTTTTTCATGTGTATAAAAAAATTAATGAAAATGTTATCAGGAATGATCATTTCAGAATTACTGGCACATCCGCATACGCTCATGAATATCGGTCGATATGCGATATGCGTCTGCCCGCCGCTTATAGTGACGAAACGATTATTATGCAGAATAGAAATGGCAGTTCCATGATAACGGCGATCCGCGATGCTTGGATAGTCACACAGGACCGGAACAGGAGTATCCTGAAAGGCGATGTGATCGTTGACGGCGACAGGATCGTCAGCGTTGGCGGCAGATACAATGGCTCTGCCGACGAAGAGATCGATGCAAAAGGCGACATAGTCATGCCGGGTCTGATCAACACCCACACTCATGTTGCGATGTCCATCCTTAAGGGCGTATGCGACGATCTCCTCTTTCCGGATTTTCTCAATAAAGTGTTCAAGATCGATTCCGACAGGACTGACAAGGACCTTGATATCGGAACAAGACTCGGATGCATGGAGATGATGAGGGGCGGAACGACGACGTTCGTCGACCTCTACTACTCCGAGGATGTCATCGCCAAAGCAGTGAAGGATTCCGGGATCAGAGGGGTCCTCTGCTGGTGCTGCCTCGATCAGCAGTTCACCACTCAGAAGGGCGTACCGCTCGACAACTGCAAACATTTCTATGATACGCACAAGAACATCAGGAAGATCGTCCCGGGCGTCGGCCTTCAGGGCGTATACGTCTGCGGCGAGGAGACCTGTGTCGGAGCTAAGGAGTTCGCCGAGGAGAAGGATCTCCCGCTCAACCTCCATCTCTCCGAGACCAGAGGCGAAGTGAACGACCATAAGAAGAAGACCGGCAAGAGGCCGGCCGAATGGCTAGACAGTATCGGTGCACTTTCGCCGAAGATGATCGCCGCACATTCCGCATGGCTTACGATGAACGAGGTTAGGCTCATGGCAGCTGCGAAGATGTCCGTATCGCTCTGCGCGGTGTCGAACATGAAGCTTGCCACCGGCGGCGTCGCTCCTCTTCCGGAATTCCTCCAGAACGGCGTGAACGTATCTGTGGGAACGGACAGCAACAACACGAACAATTCTTTGGATATGTTCTCGGAGATGAAGATCCTCGGACTTCTCCACAAATCGAGCAGATGGGATGCCACCGTGGCTCCCGCACAGCAGCTTCTGGATTACGCGACCGTCAACGGGGCGAAGGCGATAGGTATGTCCGACAGGCTCGGCTCCATTGAAACAGGAAAATATGCCGATATCATAATACTCGACGGCAAAGCTCCGAATCTCAGACCGCTGCTCCCGGAGAACATGGTCGCCAACATAGCTTATTCCGCATCCAGCCTGAATGTCAAGACCGTTCTGTGCCAGGGTGACACCGTCGTACGCGACGGTAAGATCCTGACCCTTGATACGGGGAAGGTCATGGATGCGTCAGAGGATGTCTGGAGATCGCTTTGCCAAAGATGAATGACATACCCAATGTGATATTCGAAAGACCGGATTGGAACAGCTTGTCGGACAGCGGGCTCGCCTGCGCCGATATGCATTTCCACACGCACTATTCCGATTCATACACGAGCGTCAGAACGGCCGTCAAACTTGCCAAGAGGAGGAACGTCGGTCTTGCTATCACAGATCACAACCTCATCACGGGTGCAGCCGAGGCCCTCTCAGAGAAGAGCGACGTCATGGTCATACCGGGCATCGAGATCAGCTCGTGGGACGGACCGCATATCCTCGTTTACTTCTACGATTTCGATACTTTGGGCGAGTACTGGACGAACAACATACGCCCGCATATGTCAAGGAGCCCCTGGCTGGCTATAGACAAGGACACGAAATGGATACTCGATTCGCTCGAGAATGTCAATTGCGTCATATCAGCCGCCCATCCCCTCGGATATCTGTTCTTCAACAAAGGCGTCCAGAAATGCATCAACAAGGGATATCTCGATCCATCCGTTGTCGAAGGACTCGATGCCTACGAGGTCATATGCAGCGGAATGTCCAGGCAGGAGAATATCAAGGCTGCGAGAGCTGCAACCGAATTCGGACTCGGTTTCACCGGCGGCACCGACGGGCACATACTTACAGAGCTCGGCAACGTGGTCACCGCATCGGACGCCAAGGACGCAGACGAGTTCCTCGATAACATAAAGAAAAAGAGGACGTCCGTCATAGGTAAGGAGAAGACACCGCCAATGAAGGTGGCGATGGGCACGGCCTCGATGTCGAGATTCTTCAGATATCTGCCATCGTCGCTCGCACTGCATTACAGGCAGGACCTGGGCAAGGATAGCGCCTACCGCAAGAAATGATTCACGCGACTGTCCTGAACAGCTTCGAGACACCTATCCTGAATTTCATCATGAGAGTGCGTTTGGCATATTCCTCGCAGGAGTATTCTGTGCAGTATTTCAGATCGTCCTCGAAAGCGGCGACCATCTGCTTGCCTATCTCCTCAGAGTAGATCATCATATTCGTCTCGAAGTTGAGTACCAGAGAGCGGTCATCGAAGTTGGCCGACCCGACCGAGCAGTATTGACCGTCGGACACTACCGTCTTCGAATGGACGAATCCGCGATTGTACATGTAAACGCGGACGCCGCTCTCCATCAACGTGTTGGCCGACGAGATATTGTTCCAGTAGACGAACATATGATCCGGCTTGTCCGGGATTATTATCCGCACGTCCACGCCGGACGCGGCCGCTATCCTGAGCGAATCAATGAGCGAGTCGTTAGGTATGAGATACGGAGTGTGGATGTAAACCGTCTTCTTAGCCATCTCGATCATCTCGAGATACTGCATCCTGACGGGATTCTTATACGCCACATCCGGTCCTCCCGACACGAGCTGTATCCTGGCATCGCCCCATTCTTTGCCCATGCTCGACGGCAGATACTTCTTGTCGTTCCTTTCGATACGTTTGCCGCTGGCATATTCCCAATCCATGCAGAATCTTATCTCAGTTGGCAGGCAGGCCCCTCCGCGTACCCTGACCGCTGTGTCGCGCCAGTATCCGAGCGGACCCTTTCCGAGATATTCGTCGCCTACGTTGAATCCTCCGCAGTATGCGATGTCGCCGTCGATGACGGCGAGCTTCCTGTGGTTGCGGTTGTTCTTCTTGGGGCTCACCGCGAGAAGCACGACGCTATGAAATGTGGAGAACTCTCCGCCGGCCAGCTTGAACCTCTTTATAGCCTTATGCGGTCCCTTCCCGATACCGAAATCATCGGTCAGAAGCTTCACTTCGACGCCTTCCTTGACCTTCTCGGTAAGGATATCCATGAGTTCGTTGCCGAGCTCGTCGTCGCGTATTATGTAGTATTCGAGGTGTATGAAGGATTTGGCATTTCTGAGATCCTTGTACATCTGATCGAATTTGTCCTGCCCCACCGTATAGAGCGTTACATCGTTATTTCTGGAGTACAGGCTCCCGCCGAGCTTCTTGATGGTCTTTGCGAAGTTCGCGGCATCTGGATTCACGTCCACATCCGATTCGATGGACTTGTCCTCTTTGGCATAGAGATGTTTGATCTCCTCGTCCTTCGTGCTCTTCAGCCTGAACGTATGATCGGAATAGAACGTCTGCCCTACAACGAGATAGGCCAGGAATCCGAATATCGGAAGTATGATGAAAACAAGCGTCCAAAGGATGACTTTCTCCGGCGCTGCTCTCTCCGCAAAAAGCATTATGATGATGAATATCGCTTCCAGAGCGATCAGTACGTAAAGCCATTCGCCGAGGAATGATGACAGGACCTCGAACATGCACTTCGTATATGTATGCTGGATATAAACAATCACTCTTTCTTATGCAACGGCCTGGCCGGATTCCCGCCCACTATCGAATCGGATGGGACGTCCTTGGTCACGACCGATCCTGCCCCGACGATGGCCCTTTCGCCGATGGTTATACCTGGGAGTATTATCGAACCCGCCCCTATCCAGGAATCTCTTCCTATCGTTATCGGTCTGTTCACTGTCGAGAATGTCGATCTTCCGGCAGCGTCTCTCGGATGGTCGGGCGTTATTATGGTCACATTCGGACCGATCATCACGTTGTCGCCTATCGTTATCAGCCCGCCGTCCAGGAACACACAGCCCATGTTGACACCGACATGCTTGCCGACGATGATCCCGTTACCGAAATCGCACATGAACGGAGGATAGATGACCGTATCGTCCGGGACCTTGTATCCGAACATCT
>CAZXIY010000002.1:0-14863 GCA_964640935.1 uncultured Methanomassiliicoccales archaeon | reverse complement strand
ACGGCCTCCGAGAACAGCGCCCACATCTCGTCCCTGCTGGCATTCATGTGCTGTATCTCATAGTATAGCATTGGGTCCTCTGACGCAACCGATTCGTTCGTATCCAGATTCTTTCTGAACGTGGTGGACGCCACGCTCTCCATGTCATCGAATGATATGCCGCTCCTGTCGAGCGTCGTGAAGAATGCGATGTTGACCGCGTGGCTCAGACCCAGCACGTACGACATGTAACGGTCGTGGGAATCCACATCCATTATGCGGATGTTGCCCCCTCTGTTCCCCAGGATCGATACGGCTTCGGACACTGCCACTTTGCAGCCGCAGTCGCAGATTATGACATTCCTGTCGTACATCGATTCGGCGGACGGACCGAACATCGGATGGACAGAACATACCTTCCTCCTCGACGCCATATCCTTCAGCACCGGTATTATCGGCGTCTTCAGGGACGTGAGATCGAATATCAGGGCATCCGGTCCGCATATCCCGTCCAAACGTTCCAGAATGTCACCCGTGACCGATATCGGAACGGAGACTATGACCACATCGGAAGACGATGCATCCGACAGTGTCAGACCGTTATCGGAAGCCGGGTCTATTATCTCAACAGTATCTCCGAATGCGGACAGCATCTTGGAGAACCACCCGCCCATCTTTCCCGAGCCTCCGACCACGGATACCTTCCTGTGCCTCCCGTCAGCCTGGAACATAGATGCCTGGGCCGCGACGGATTCTTCGATGACGGCTCTGCATACTCTCTCGGCCACATCCGGATCCATCCCGTTCGCCGAAGCGAAGTCACGGTATCTTCCCACGACGCGTTCTTCCACCGAGATATCCCTTATCTCTTTCCCGGAACCGATCTTGTATTCGCCGATCCTTTTCGCTACGTCAAGACGCTTCCTCATCGCCTCCAGGATCTCCATGTCGGCCTTCTTGATCTCCTCTCTGAGCTCGTCGAGTCCCATGATCATCACCTTGACATCTGATCCGCGACCACCAACGCGGTCACGGCCTCGACGACGGCCACGGCACGCGGGACTATGCACGGATCGTGCCTCCCGGCGACCGAGATCGTCGTATCCTCCATCTTCTCTATGTCGACAGTCCTCTGCTCGGACGCTATGGACGGCGTTGGCTTGAATGCCGCCCTGAACACCATCGGCATACCCGTGCTCATCCCGCCGAGTATCCCGCCCATGTTGTTCGTGACCGTCCGTATCTTTCCGTCTTTGACCGTGAACGGATCGTTACTCTCTGTTCCGCGCATAGATGTGAGTCCGAACCCCTT
The DNA here is from genome assembly GCA_964640935.1 of uncultured Methanomassiliicoccales archaeon. Taxonomy (GTDB): domain Archaea; phylum Thermoplasmatota; class Thermoplasmata; order Methanomassiliicoccales; family Methanomethylophilaceae; genus CAZXIY01. The sequence goes on along the minus strand of CAZXIY010000002.1, from coordinate 13,572 downwards.
TCCGAACTCCACTCCTTTCACCGCAGGTATGCTGAACACCGCTCTTGCAATCTCCGAATCCAATGCTTCGAACCATATCCCGCCGAATCCGACGGGCAGTCCGTCCGTGATGCATTCGACTGTGCCTCCGACGCTGTCGCCGTCGGAAGATACGGACATTATCTCATCGGCCATCCTGCGGTCGAGGTCTCCGGAGCATGCCCTTGTGCGGAACGCTCTCGACGACATCGCCAAATCGATATCGCGGTCGAGGCCGTCTGACACTCCGCCGATAGATCTTGCAAATGCAGCGGTCCTTATCCCTTTCTCTGACAGCATAAGCTTGGCTATCGCTCCGGCGGCGACGATGGGAGCGGTCATCCTTCCGGAGAACTGCCCGCCGCCGCGTATGTCGTATCCCGGGAATTTCATCAACGCGGGGAGATCCGCATGACCCGGGCGGGGAGTCCTGTCATAACCGGAGTACGATGACGAATCTCTGTTCACGTTGCCTATTGTGATCAAAATAGGTCCGCCGTCGGTCCTTCCGTCCTTCATTCCGGATTCGAACACGACCTTGTCAGCCTCTTTGCGTGGCGTGCCTATTCCGTCGGATGGCTTTCTGAACGACATCTCCGATGCCATGTATTCGTCGGTCGCTTCGAGACCGGCCGGGATACCTTCGAGGATACAACCTACACAGGGCGCGTGGCTCTTTCCGAAGAGATGCATCGAGACCTTCTCTCCGAGGCGATACATCAGACCGCCTCCATGCCTATCGATCTCATCTGCTGTATGAACTGCGGATACGATATAGAACAGCATTCCGCATCATCCATCACTATAGGCCCCTCGCATATCAGCGATGCGACTGCGGCGGACATCATTATCCTGTGGTCCCCCGCGTTGTCAACGGTCCCTCCTCTGAGACGGCCTACGCCGTTTATTATGCAGCCGTCGTCGGTCCCTTTTATGTCCGCTCCGAGATGTCTCATCATCGTCACAACCGTCTCGATCCTGTCGCTCTCCTTGTGTCTCAGCTGCGGAGCCCCGTGAAGACGCGTGACCCCTTCCGCTGTGGAGAACAGGACCGAAAGTATGGGGAACAGATCCGGTATGTCGCACATATCCACGTCGGCTGCGTGCAGTTCTGAGTGCTCGCACGTGACCGTGTCTCCGCGTACATCGACCTTCGCACCTGCCTCTCTGATTATGTCTACTATGCGTTTGTCGCCCTGCGGATCGGACATATCCATCCCGTTGACGGATACTTTGCCGCACAATGCCCCCGCGACCAGTGGGAATGCCGCTGACGAGAAGTCAGCTGGCACTGTGTATTCGCATGGACGGTATCCGCTGCCGCCGCGTATCTGTATCTGTCTCCCGGATATCTTGGACGAGGCACCGAAACATCCCATCATCCTTGATGTGACATCCAGATACGGCTTGGATACCTCGGCCCCTTCGATCGTGATCTGAGTATCGTCCTTCAGGAGCGGCGATGCTATCATGAGCGACGATATGAACTGCGAACTCACGCTGCCGTCTATGGATACGCCGCACCCGTGTATCGGACCTCTGACCGTCACCGGCGGAAAACCGGAGGATGACGAGCATACTGCCCCCATGCTGCCAAGGGCATCCAAAAGAGGCGACATGGGTCTTTTCCTCAGAGATGCATCGCCGGTTATCGTGATCGGACCGTCGAACGTTGCGGAAAGACCGGCCACGAGCCTCATTGTCGTGCCTGAGTTCCCCGCATCCACCGGCGACATCGGTATGTGGAGATTCCCTCCGCGTATCAGTATCGAATCTCCGTCGCGGACGATGTCCGCTCCGAGCGACCTCATGGAATCCTCTGTCGATGTTATATCGGCGGATGAAAGGGGACGCTTCACGACACTGCTCCCTTTGGCAAGAGAAGCCAATATTATCGCTCTGTGAGTATGGCTCTTAGATGGGGGAGGCGTCAGCGAACCATCCACCGATGAACCGCTGAACGAAAGCCTCAGAGCATCTTCCCCCTTGTACGCGTCAATATGAAATCAGTTGCTCCGACGTCAAGTGCCAGACGCATCCCGTCTCCCTTTTCGGTCAGTGCAACGATAGCAGGGCCGGAACCCGTCATGCCTGCGGCCAGGGCTCCATTATCCATCGCTTTATCGGCCATCGAATTGTCGACGCCGATCGCTTTCGCATAGACCCTGCCGTTCTCCGTCAGAGCGGCCATCGGGTCCGTCTTGGCGGTCTCGACGATCTTCGCGACCTTGTCGCGTACGGCAGCTATCTTGTCCAAAGGAAGGGCGGTCTTGCGTATCTTGACCTCTGGGACGAAAATGACCACATCCTTAGTGTCAAAATCTCTGTCGAAGATGAGCGTATCGCTGCGGTTATCTGTCATCACCAGTCCGCCGAGATGGCATCCGCAGGCGTCGTCGAACGATCCGGTGACGGTGACCTTGGCCTTCTTGGCGCAAGCGACCCCGAGACGTATCATGTCCATCGTCTCCAGCTTCTCACACAAAGCATCCAGAACTGCCGATATGATCGCATTGCATGCGGAGCTGGAACTCTTCAGCCCGCGGGATATGGGTATATTGGAATTGATCCTGAGCGTCCATCCTTCCGGCTCTTCCAGACCGAAACGATCGAAGACACTCGCAACGCAGATCCTCGCCATCGCAGAATCCTCGGAAGGATCCTGAATTATATCTACCGTCCTTGCGCATCCCGAGAGATCGAAGACAGCCTCTGTGCAGAGCTCTGTCCCTATCGTGCATCCGATCCCGCATGCCATGGCATTGACTACCGTCACGGCTCCGAACGAACTGCCGCGGCCGATCATTGAATGGAACTCCTCATGGAGTCGTATGACGGCTTCTTTCCCGTCCATAACTCGAACGATCTCATTCCCTGACCTATGAGCATATCCAGCCCGGACACGATCTTGCACCCCTGCTTGTTCGCGGCCGTGCTCAGCGGAGTATCCGCACCGTATGTCAGGTCGAAGACGGCCTGCCCGGATGTTATCTTGGATATGTCGATCGGGTATACCGAATCGGAATACATGCCGATGGGCGTGCAGTTCACGACCACGTCATACTTGGACGGATCAGGATCCGTGGCCGCGGAGCATCCGAATGTGCTGCAGACCTCCGAAACGGCCTTGGCATTCCTTCCTACCAAGTGCACTTCGGCCCCGGCCTTGGTAAAATAATATGCACATGCCCTTGCGGAACCTCCGGAACCCATGATCAGTATGCGTTTCCCTTTGACATCCACGCCGGCACGTTCGAAAGCGAATTCTATGCCGGCCACATCTGTATTGGTACCGATGATGCGGCCGTTGTCGTTGACCAGCGTGTTGACGGCCCCTATGCTGTTGGAGATCTCGTCCGCCTGGTCCAGATGCATCATGATATCCTTCTTGTAAGGCATGGTGACATTGAATCCTCTTATGTCGTAATCCTTGATCACGGTCTCGACACCGCTCAGCGATGTCAGGTCGAAATTGAGATAGATGCCTTTTATCCCCGCCTCCTTCATAGCGGCGGTGTGCATCTTCTTAGACGACGAATGATTGATCGGATGGCCTATCAGCCCGATTATCATGCAATGATCGCCCAGTTCATCCATCTCCTTTATGCTCAGCTGACCGGGAGCGGTCGCAGTCCCCGTATGGGCGAACTGGAATTCATTGTTCAGCATATCGGATCTGAGGCGGGTTATCAGACCCATCTCGCCCATGCCGATCAGCACGTGAGGTCTGGTTATCTGCTTGGACGCGTCGAAAATGCTGGTCAGATCGCCCATCCTGTTCACCATGTACGCCCCCTTCACCAGGTCGCAGTTCAATCCGTTCATGGTGTCCGCGATCATCTTGGAGGACGGCGTCCTCTGCATCTCGTGGATCGACGAGATTATCTTGTTCTGACTGTCCGGTCTTTTCATAGACCCTATGTCGAGATAGCCGTTGATCTGCAGCGACTTTACGGCCTCCATCTGAGCCGTATCTTTGACAGTGACCACGATAGGCACCGAAAGGCCCGTTGGGACCTTATCGAACACATCCATCCTTATCTCCGCCAATTGGGCGTTCCCTATATTGTTCAGTTCGTTTGGAGAACCGATCGCTGCACAGATCTTCATCATATCTCCCTTATCGTTTCTTTGATCTTCATTCCGAAGTGCCTTCCTCCGGATTCCAACTTAGCGTATACCTTGTCGCCTTTTTTCAGTTGCGCTACGGATATCGATCCCTCGGGACCTATCATTTTCACCGTCTCCGCATTCTGAAGGATCGTAGAGTACGTCCTTCCGTCCGACTGGGCCTCGACCATGAGCAGCGGACGCTGTTCGATCTTGCATCTTCCGACAGAAACAGTCCTGACGGTGCCATCGCTGCATATTGATGCGACGCGGTCGCCGCTCTTCAGTTCCGACAGGTATCTGGTGCCCCCTCCGGGGACCATGACGTACGCATGCACCGCTCCGGCGTTGACCCTGAACGGTCTCGCATTGACGTATCCAACATCCTCGCTCTCCGACTGTATAAGGAAAAGGCACGATGACTGCGATCCGACCATCATCCCTTCGCCGGGGGACATCATAGTACAGGTATCCACGCAGACCCTGTCGCCCATACCGATATTCTTGACATCCGTAACTGTCAGTTGGCACAGATCCATCGACTCGTGACCCGCCAATACCCTTCTGATGGCGGAGACGATACCCGCATCGTCCACGACTATGCCGTCCACGCCTTTCTCCAATGTTGTGAGGTAAAGTTCGGCCTGCTCCACTGTCGACGCACATGCGAAGACCTTGGTGCGGCCGCCGAACTTCGCGATCATGTTCTCTAACGGTATCACAGACCAGTCGGATGCATCGAGAACGACCAGATCCGTCCTTCCGACGAGATCGAGCGCTTTCTTCTGATCGTCCGGCGATCTGAGCGAGACCACACTTCCGTTCATCGATCCCCTGAGCTGTCCCGATTCCGATACCATCGTGTCGATCTTCCCTAGGGATGAGAAATCGCCGTCTGACGGTCTTATTATGACCCCGTCCGCTCCGGCCTCCAAAGCGGCCGTGAACAGTCCTTTCCTCTTCTCTTTGGATTCCGGTCCGTCGGTCCTGACCCAGATCTCTTTCGACATCTTCACTCCAACAAACGGGAGGCCTCTTCGACAGTGGCCCCTCTGAGGACAATGTCCGATATCGCCCTTGTTATCCCGCGTACGTTCCTGTGCTGGAAGACGTTCCTTCCGATAGAGACACCTCTTCCGCCAGCTTCGAGCGAATCGTGCACCATGTTGAGGATATCCATGTCGGAATCCATCTTCGGCCCCCCTGCGATGAGAACGGGGATGAGTGCACCTTTGGTCACGTCCCTGAACGTGTCTATGTCGCCGGTGTAGCTGACCTTGACCATGTCGGCCCCCATCTCCATCGCGACCCTCGCACAGTGCGCAATGAGATGAGGATCGTAAGGATCCTTAACGGCCGGGCCGCGGGGGTATGCCATAACGAGGAGCGGCATCCCCCATTCGGTGCATTCCCTGGAGACCTTGCCGAGATCGGTGAGCATTTCCGGCTCCGTATCGGCCCCGAGATTGATGTGTATCGAAACTGCATCGGCTCCGAGCTTGATCGCTTCCTCTACAGTCGCTACGAGGACCTTGTGATTGGAGGTGGTTCCGATATCAGTGGAAGCGGAAAGATGAACGATGAGACCTACATCGTGTCCTTTCGTCCTGTGTCCGTAGGGCACAAGCCCCTTTTGCATAAGGACCGCCGTGGCACCGCCGACGGCGACATCGTCCACAGTACTTTTCATGTCGATAAGACCGGATATCGGACCCATGCTCATCCCGTGATCCATGGGTACGATTACGGCGTTACCGCTGGCCCTGTCGATGATACGCTCCATTCTGATATTCTTTCCGAACATGCTATCGCCTTTGCGTGCTACTTGTTAACACGGAACACTATTTCTAACTTTCCATCTCGGACCTCATGTATTTGTCGTACACATACGAGAATACGACTATGCCGAATGCACACATGATCAGTATCGGAGGCCAGATATTCGCCGCGATGTCCATTCCGTTCGATGTGGACATGAATGCAACAAGGACCATGTGGATGATCTCGGACGCGACCATAGAGAGGACAGCGACCACGATCTTCGGATACTTGTTGCCGGAGAACTTCCAAACAAGTCCGCCGATAAGTCCCGCTATGATCGTCGCGATCATGCACGGCAATGCGGACGCTCCGCCGGATGCGAATCTTGCCAATCCGCCGATAAGTCCGGCACCGACGCCGGCGACCGGTCCGCCGATAAGTCCTGCCAACATGGCCGGCAGATTCCTGACGCTGATCTTCGCTGTGCCGTAATCACCGGACAGATAGTACGATGATAGAACGCTCAAAAATCCGAAGACGACGATTATCAAAATACTCGTCCTGTAATCCATCCCGCCGTCGCTTTTGAAGATCTTTGCCTTCCCGGTACGTGCCAACGCGTACCCGAAAACAACGATCACAACGATGGCCACGAGCATGGCGACCATAGCCAATGCATCACTTGCCAAATTAGTCATGGAACCTAATCGGCTATTCCGGATAAATATAGTTCTTATCTAACGAAGAAAAAACGCGGGGGAGTAAGACCCCCGCATAATTGTTCACTGTTTTCCGGTGGCTTTGAGAAGTTCGTCGTTACTGAGCTTCGAAAGATCCGCGACCTTCTTCTTGTCGAGGTTCATGGCCTTGGCAAGTCCCTCACCGTAACCCTTGTCCGCACGGTAACAGTGGGCCGCATGACGATACTTTATGTTCTCTGTCACATCGGCCATATCCGCGGCGGTGTTGGATATCAGGATCGCTTTCTTGTCCGGGGTCATGAGCCTGTAGAGGTCGCCCGGCTGGTAGAAGCAGTCGTCGGTCACATCGGCCTTAGGCTCGTATCTTCCGAGGGAGCCGTCGAGTTGAAGCTCCGGTTCCGCGAACTGCGGCTGTTCCTTCCAAAGGCCCAGACTGTTGGGTTCGTATCCCTTCGTCGATCCGTAGTTCCCGTCCACGCGCATCATTCCGTCGCGGTGGTAGTCGTTCACGGGGCACTTCGGGCTGTTGACCGGGATAAGGTTGTTGTTCACGCCGAGACGGTACCTCTGAGCATCGCCGTAAGCGAAGAGCCTTCCCTGGAGCAGTTTGTCCGGAGAGAGTCCGATGCCCGGCACGATGTGCGACGGGTTGAATGCTGCCTGCTCGACCTCCGCGAAGTAGTTATCGGGATTCCTGTTAAGCTCCAGAACACCGACCTCGATGAGCGGGAAGTCCTTGTGGCTCCAGACCTTGGTGATGTCGAACGGGTTCTCCTTGTAGTTGTTGGCCTGCTCTTCCGTCATTATCTGGAAGTACATGGTCCAGCGCGGGAAGTCGCCCTTCTCGATCGACTCATACAGATCCCTCTGGTTGCTGTCCCTGTCCTTTGCGATGATCGCTGCAGCCTCTTCATTGGTGAGATTCTTTATGCCCTGCTGGGTCTTGAGGTGGAATTTCACCCAGTAGCGGGTACCGTCCTTGCTGATCAGGCTGTATGTGTGGCTTCCGAAACCATGCATATTCCTGAACGAAGCGGGTATGCCGCGGTCGGACATGACGATAGTAACCTGGTGCAACGCCTCGGGAAGAGACGACCAGAAGTCCCAATTGCTCTCCGCGCTGTGGATGTTCGTGCGCGGATCGCGCTTGACGACGTGGTTGAGGTCCGAGAAATGAAGAGCGTCCCTGATGAAGAACACCGGGGTGTTGTTGCCTACGAGATCCCAGTTCCCTTCTTCCGTATAGAACTTCATCGCGAAACCGCGTATATCTCTCTCGGCATCTGCGGCTCCGCGTTCTCCTGCGACCGTCGAGAATCTGACGAAGACGTCGGTCTTCTTCCCTTTCTCGAATACCTTGGCCTTGGTGTATTTGGATACATCGTGCGTGGTCACGAATGATCCGTATGCTCCGCTGCCTTTCGCATGCATCCTCCTTTCGGGAATGACCTCTCTGTCGAAATGAGCGAGCTTCTCCATCAGCCAAGCATCCTGCATGGCGACCGGTCCCCTCGGACCGTATGTCATGGAGTTCTGATTGTTCTCGACTGGGGCCCCGCTGTCGTGGGTCAGTCCGTTCTTATCTTTTTTGACTTTTTTTTCCATACATACACCTCTGACTGAATGTAACAACAAACAAATCTCGTTCTCGGTATAAAAACACACGAACGCGACCAGCCGGATCGGGGCCGATTCAGGCACCGCCGGGACCAATACTAAAAATGGAACAAGAAGTTTGGAAAGTATCGGAAAATAGGCAAATTTAGTTCTTGCCTTTCTTCTTCGCGTCGACTTTCGCATCTGCCTTCTCTGCGGGTGCTTTGTCTTTACCTGCTTTCTTGTCTTTGCATGCCATGGTTTTCACCTCCGGATGCTTAATCGGAATAAAGCGGAATTATGATTTTAAAAATACTCGCATACCAAATTGAATGTCCCAGAAAAATCGTTTAAATACTATATAACTGAAAAAATCACTGTTTTTGATGTCTGGCTTAATGATTCAGAAAATGATTTTAGTAAGTCAAAAATAATCCATAATTACAACATTGTTCTCTATTGGACAAATATGAAATAACGATCCGCGACGGCCGTCAGACTCCGTGTCTGGCTGCCGTCGCGGAAAGAGAAAGAACAGATGTGAACCGAATCATCTGAAATGCGGAACGGGATCACGCTTTTTCGTCATCATTCCGCTGATGATATCTGACTTGCAGAGAACAACGATCAGCATTCCGATCCCGGCGATCGCAGACACCAACGGCCCGATCCCCATGACCAACATTTCGAACATACCTTTCGAGAGCGTCACTATGAGGATGATCGAGAGAATAGCAGGTATCGCAGAGGTTATCGCAATGTACACGGGATCTCCGAGGATGGCATCGCGACGCTTCAGAATGAGAATGAACGAAACGACGAAAGAGGCCCAAGAGGCGATCGGCATGAATCTGAGGATGAATCCGTTGTCGTATTTTGAGAACAGATCGTCCATGAGAAGATCGATCGGGATGAAATCATGCATCCTGAATCCGTACATATCTATGCTGACCCACCCCATCACCGCGGATGAGACCCCGAATACGGAGAGTATCATCAATACAAGCCATGCGTTCCCGCCTATGCTCGCCCCGCCGGTCTTCTTCGCCTGCATACTGTCCGGGATCCCGAATTCGAGCGTATTCTTCACAGGCAGAATGTTATCCGCCTTCGGCATATCATTGAACATTATCTTTGGCATGTTATCAGATTTACAACCGATCGTTCGGTATTAAAGCCGAAAAGTTACAGGTAACTCTGACACGGGCCCCCGGCACAAGCAGTCCGTATCGTCGATATATGAGGAGTAAAGGATTTTATACGGAATATCTGACTGATATCAGCATGGCATCCAAGACATTGAAGGTCGAAGGCATGAAATGCGGGGAATGCTCCGCAAAAGTGCTGAAAGCACTGAAGGCCGTCCCCAACGTGACCGATGTAGAAGTCGATCTCAAGAAAGGGAAGGCTGTTGTCACATACGACGGAGACGTCAGCGACGAGGATCTCTGCATGGCAGTGATAGACGCCGGTTTCAAGGCCAAGGTCAAGCACGGATTGTTCGGATGACCGACATAAAGATCAAACTGCGGACCGAGGGCATGTCGTGCGCGGCATGCTCGTCCAGGATCGAGAAGGCACTGTCCGATGTGGACGGCGTCAAGGAGTCGTACGCGAATTTCACCAACAACACCGTATCGGTGACGTATGATCAGGACGCCACCGACAAAGAGACCATATCCAAGACCATCGAGAAGGCCGGATACCATGTGGTCGAAAAGAATGCTTCGGACGGGTCATCGTCATCCGCCGGCGTATCTCTTCTGATCTGCATCATTTTCGCGATACCTCTGGCCGTAGTGGCCATGGGGCCGATGTTCGGTCTGGATCTTGGACTCGAGCCGAAGACCAATGCAGTTCTGCAGCTGATATTGTGCATACCCGTGCTCTATGCAGGAAGACGCTTCTTCATCAAAGGGTTCCCGGCCCTGCTGGAACGCAGCCCGACAATGGATACGCTGATCGCACTCGGCTCATCGGCCGCTGTTATCTACAGCCTGTATGCGACAGCGATGGTACTGAACGGCGACACGGCGAATGTCGGTCATCTTTACTACGATTCCGCTGCGATGATCATCACGCTCGTGTCCGTGGGAAAATATCTTGAATCGAGATCCAAGGAAAGGACCAACGATGCAGTGAAGGGACTGCACGATCTCGCTCCCAAGGAAGCGAACATCTTCAGGGATGGGAAGGAGATCAAAGTCTCCGCAGATACATTGGCCGTCGGAGATGTCCTCGTGATCAGACCAGGCGAGAGGATCGCGGCGGACGCTGCGATTATCGACGGAAGGACATCGGTCGACGAATCGATGCTGACCGGCGAGAGCGCTCCCGTCAGTAAGAAGGCGGGCGACAGCATCTACGGCGGGACCGTGAACATCAACGGGTCCGTCAGGGCCGAGGTCACTCAGGTAGGCGAGGATTCCGCCCTGTTCCGTATCATCAGCATGATAGAGGATGCTCAGAGCACCAAAGCCCCTGTGGCAAAAATGGCCGACAGGGTCGCTGCGGTGTTCGTTCCCTCAGTCATACTCATCGCAGTGACGGCATGTCTCCTGTGGCTCATCTCAGGGAAGGATGTCGTGTTCTCCCTGACCGTTCTGATATCGGTGCTCGTGATCTCATGCCCCTGCGCCCTGGGTCTCGCCACACCCTTGGCCATAACCGTCGGGACCGGCAAGGCCGCAGAATACGGGATCCTTTTCAAAGATGCGACCGCACTTGAATCCGCCGGACGTATAACGTCGATAGTACTGGACAAGACCGGGACGGTGACGGAAGGAAGACCCAGAGTGACATCTGTATATGCTGTCAGTGACAAGAAGGATGATTTGCTGTCGACGGCGGCATCGGCGGAATCGCGTTCGGAACATCCGCTCGCCGCCGCGATAACCGAAGAAGCAAAGAAGAACGGAATACCGATCGCTGAAGCGGACGACTTCATCTCCGAGACGGGCATGGGCATCAGATGCATCATCGATGAAAGAACGATACGCGTAGGCAATTCCAAGATGATGCAGGGACACGTCGATGTCTCGTCTGTATCCGATGCGTACGACAAGATGTCCGAGAACGGCGAAACGGTTGTGTTCGTATCATCGGACAACGAATTGCTGGGTATGATTGCCATCACAGATCCGGTGAGGAGCAACAGCAAAGATGCGGTATCGTCCCTCAAGAACATGGGCGTGAAGGTGAAGATGGTCACCGGGGATTCCAAAAGGACGGCCGAGAAGGTAGCTGCTCTGATAGGCATCGACGATGTCGTTTCCGAAGCTCATCCCGAGGACAAGATAACGGCAATAAAGAAACTCCAGGCCTCCGGGGAGAATGTTGCGATGGTGGGCGACGGCATCAACGATGCCCCCGCACTGACCCAGGCAGACCTCGGGATGGCCGTCGGCTCCGGAACGGACATCGCCATGGATTCGGCCGATGTCGTACTTATGAACGATGATATCGGGAATGTACCTGCGGCTATCGAGATAGGCCGCGCCTCTCTGAAGAACATAAAGGAGAACCTTTTCCTGGCATTCTGCTACAATGCGGTATGCATACCGATAGCCGCAGGCCTGCCTTATCTTTTCGGCATCCAGGAGATCCACGAGATGCCTATGATAGCCGCAGCGGCGATGTCGCTGTCATCGATCTCGGTGGTGCTCAACGCACTCAGGCTCAGACGTTTCAAGCCGTCTTCGGAACGGATGTCACATCCAAAGAGATAACGGCAGATATGCCACATTTATTATACTAAGCCATTCTCAACGAATCTAGTAATCATGATAACTGATTTTTCTAACCTGGGTATCCACAGCAAAGTCGTCAAAGCCATGAACGACATGGGCTGGACGGAACCGACACCGATCCAAGTGGAGGCGATACCGTGCGGTCTCACCGGCAGCGATATGCTCGCCCAAGCACAGACTGGCACAGGCAAGACCGGGACCTATGGATCGATAATACTCGGAAGGATACAGTCCGGACAGAAACTGCCGGGTGCCCTGGTACTCATTCCTACGAGAGAACTTGCCCTTCAGGTCGTTGAGGAGATAGATAAGCTCTCCAAATACACCGGGCACAGATGTATACCGATCTACGGAGGTGCCAGCATGACCAAACAGGCACATGCGATCGAGAGCGGCTCGGATATACTCATTGCGACCCCGGGGAGGCTTAAGGACTTCCTGCAAACATACAACGACCTTCTTTCTAAGACCGCAATCGTCATACTCGACGAGGCAGACCGCATGCTCGACATGGGCTTCGCGAGGGACCTCGACTACATACTTTCAAGAGTGCCGAAGAAGAGGCAGACCATGCTCTTCTCCGCCACCATGTCCTCTGACATTAAGTCGCTGGCACTCCGCCAGATGGTGAAGCCGAAGGAGATACTCGTATCAAAGGACGAGCCAGTCCTCGACCTCATCACGCAGTACTATATGTACGTGGAGAAGCCGGACAAGATCGAGACGCTGAGATACGTCCTCGGGAAGGACAGGATGAAGACGATAGTCTTCTGCCACACAAAGCACCGCGTCGACCAGGTCGTAAGGAAGCTGAAGAACGACTTCAGCATCGACGGGATACATGGCGGGCATGCTCAGAACAGACGTGAACGCACTATCAAGGCGTTCAAGGACGACGACATTGAGATTCTTATCGCATCCGACATCGCTGCGAGAGGGTTGGACATCGAGAACGTCATGCGCGTGATCAACATGGACATGCCTCTCGAACCGGAGACGTACGTGCACAGGATCGGAAGAACGGGGAGGGCAGGAAAGAACGGCATATCCGTTTCGTTCGTCATGCCCGAGGAGAAAAGCATACTCAGGGACATCGAGAAGCTCACCGACATACCGATCACCAGGATCGACCCCCCTACAGGGAAGGACATCGCTACGGTATCCAAGGTCATCGCTCAGAGCGAAAGACCCAGGAACGTCGAGATACATCCTCCGGTGCAGTCCAAGAAGAACTGCGTCCCCGTTGACAGGAAATCCATGGCGACGATGGAGATCAACCTCGGTGCCGCCGACAGATACGGAAAGGCCCTCATCAGCAGGTTCATACACGATAATACGGACATACCGAACAAATCCGTCGGGATCATCGACCCCGGCGAGAAGACCAGCCTCGTGGACATCGAGAACACTTACGTCAAGCAGGTCATCGCCGACCTCTCGATATGCACAGTGAACGGTAAGAGCGTCAGGATATCCGTCAAAACGCCTGCGAAGGACTCCGCACCGAACAACAGGACAGGAAGGAACGAGAACCGCAGACCCAGGAACAGCACCCCCAGATCCAGCGGGAGCGACAGAAGGCCTATCGGGAACAGATCTAACGGACGCCGCGACGATTCACAGAGCAGACCCAGGAC
>CAZXIY010000001.1:12146-50418 GCA_964640935.1 uncultured Methanomassiliicoccales archaeon | reverse complement strand
ACAAACCGTGACTCAAGCAGGTTTCGGGGTGTCCCCGAGAACGATATCGTCAGATGCGGCCGGAAGCCAATATTCATTGAACACGGATATCAGGCCGATAGACGTCGCTATGATCACCAGGCCGATCGTTCCGAACGTATCACCTGCGGCGGTGCTGGCTCCCAGCGATGCGAGGGTCGTAGCTCCGATGCAGATTGCCGTTATCGCTCCTTTCGCCGTCTGGCCGGTCATGAAGAAATGAATTCCGAGAACGCCTATGGATGCGATGCCGAAGACGAACGCCAGCATTGTAACGACCTCGTGCCATATCGCCACATCGTCGTTTATGAACGCCATCATGAATGCGAATGCTCCGCTTATCGCCACGAAAAGGAAATGGAGTCTGATCGCGAGTTCCTTCGATGCATTGTGCATCGTCGCTCCCGCCATCATAAGACCTGAGCCGAATGACACTAATCCGAGATTGAAAGCAAATCTTCCGGGGGATATCGAGGTCCCGAGCATGCACGGGAAATCCTTCAGGAATACCCATCCGGCATCGAGTTTGGATGCGATGAACCAGCAGACCACGAACATCATAGATCCGACGGCCGCCATGTATGGTCTTTTCTTCATGATTACGGGGCGTTAATCAGATGCGAGCATATAATAATTCTATCTAGTTCTGCGTTTGTAGTAGGCATATGAGAATACTATCACCGATGCTATCGTGATCAGTACGACGCACGCCGAGAATATATCCAGATCGTTCATGAGGAGCACCTTCCCCCATCGTTCTTCCAGAACGGGTATCTCCATGCGGCGAAGCTGACGGTGAACGACCAGACGTCTATGAAGATCGTGCCGATGGTATCCCAGGCGGGATTCGATATCAGAGGTCCGCTGATGCAGACGGCGAATACGGACAGCAGAAGCACGACCGCGATATTCTTTCTTCCGGTGCTTATGAAATATGCCCCGAGGTAGATTATCGATATCATGGATATCGTGAACATCGACATAGTGAACAGTTCGTGCATGTACGCGATGTCGTCGTTGAATATCCCGACGCCCATGAGCAGGGCCCCGCCGACTGACGCCAGGATGAATGACAGTCTGAGCCAGATGTTCTCGGACACAGTGTGCATTGAATAACCGTACACGGCCATCAGTGCGCCCGATACGACCATCCCCGTGTTGAATATCAGCTGTCCGGGCGATGCCGCAGTGCCGAGCGTGCTCGGCCATACCTGCATGAATCTCCATTCGGGCATCATCATCGCAGCCGTTATCCAGCAGATAACGTAGAATGCGACCCCTATCATCGGCAGGTACGGCATCGGTCTCATTTCTGTCGCCGGACGCTATCACGGCGGTCATAGAAAAACATGATTGCCCACCGCGGGGATACCGAGCCCTGCCCGGACCGACCAGCAGGCGGCGTTACCGCGGTCTCGACGTGCTATTTAGAACAAATTAATTAAGCGCGACCACAATCAGTGGGAGTATGTCACCATCACCACATGCTCCGAAAGAGGAGATCTGCGATGTGGAGGGCTGCGATAAGCCCGCTGAGAGATCATTCAACATCAAGAAGGTCAGCGAGACCTCGCTGAAGCTCAAGAACGCCGATGCGAGACAGGTCCGTCTCTGCAAAGACCATTACAGAGCTTTCAAGAAAGAAACGAAGAACGACATCCCGGACTATCTAGGGTAAGACTGCAGAGATGTTCGAGATCCTGTTCCTTGGTACCGGCGCGTCCGTCCCATCGAGGGACAGATCTCTGCCGTGTGTCGCAGTCAGATGCGGCAACGACGTGACTTTGTTCGACTGCGGCGAAGGGTCGCAGCGTCAGCTGATGGTGTCGCAATTCTCGTTCATGAAAGTGAACCGTATTTTCATCACCCACCTGCACGGCGATCACATACTCGGACTTCCGGGTCTTCTGCAGACGATGGGGATGTCCGGCAGGAAGAATCCTATATCAGTTTACGGTCCGAAAGGAATAAGGACCGCGATCGAGGCCCTAATGAACGCCTGCGAAGGCGAGATTGACTATCCGCTGGAGGTCACGGAACTCGTCGGCGGCGGTGCTGTAGCGGCCGGATCATACTCTGTCACCGCTTTTTCTACACAGCATACGCCGGGGTCGATTGGTTTCGTCCTGAGAGAGAAGGACAGACCCGGTTTCTTTTACAAGAACCGCGCGGCGGCATTGGGTATCAAACCCGGACCGGATTATGCGAAGCTGCAGAACGGGGAGACCGTGAACGGCGTGACGCCGGACCAGGTCATGGGAAAAAGACGTCCTGGATGCTCTGTGGCATACACCGGCGACACGGCACCGTGCGAATCCGTGATCGAAGCCGTAAGAGGCGTCGACGTCCTCATCCATGAGGCGACATATGTTTCCAAGGACGGTTCACTCGCAAAGATGCATTCGCATTCGACGTCTGCGGATGCTGCCGGGGTTGCGAAGGAATGCGGCGTCAGAGAGCTTTTCCTGACGCACATAAGCAACCGTTACAACGATGCCTCAGTATCCCTGGGGGAGGCCGTCAGTATATTCCCGGATACTGTCGTTCCTTCAGATCTGCAGCTCTACCAGGTCACGCACTCATCCGTCAGATCAGTTTGAGCATATCCGCGCTGGTTATGAGGCCCACGGTCTTCCCTTTCTTTGCTACAAGCACCGCGCTGTAATCTGACATCAGGGACGTCACAGTGGTTATCGGCGTTATGTCGGATATCACCGGGAAGGATTCGCCCATGACCTTGTAGATCGGTTTGGCGGACAATTCGTCCATCGTCATGCCCTTCCTCACAAGTTCCAATATTATCCTCTCGGAGATGCTCCCGACGGGTATCTCACCTTCGAACACCGGCAATTGAGAATAACCGGTGGATTTCATGAGATCCGATGCGCCGTGAACGGTGTCGTTGCTTTGTATCGTTACCACGCCTTTGGATGCGACGTCCGCGGCCGTGAGGTCGCTGTGATCGTCCTTGTGCATGACGTCCAAGGTCTCGAACAGCTTCACCACCGTGACGTAGCTTGCAGAGATGGAATCGCTCTCCACTTTGGCTATCGTGCTTTGGCTGATGCCGGACGCGGCGGCTAGCTGAGCCTGCGTGATGTCCAGGGTTTTTCTCATTTTTCTTATGTCCGATGTCGGCGGGAATTTCATAAGGTATGTATTGATATTCATATATGAATAATTACGTCAACGTCATTTATAAACGATAAGCTCATGGCAACATTGTTAACCTTTAAGGAAGGGAAAAAGATGGCTAAGAACATTTACGTCGAGGGAATAAGCGAGATACCTGTACCGATGAGAAAGATCGAACTTGTCGAGAGGAAAGGTATCGGTCACCCGGACAGCGTCGCAGACGCTCTTGCTGAAGAAGTGAGCAAAGCCCTGTGCAGGATGTACAAAAAAGAGTTCGGCACAGTGCTGCACCACAACACCGACGAGACGCAGATCGCCGCAGGTCAGGCAGCTCCGAGATTCGGCGGCGGAACGATCATCGACCCGTCGTATATTCTATTGGTCGGACGCGCGACCACACACGTCGAGGACATCAAGACGAAAGATGTGAAATCCCTTCCGTGCAAACCTATCGCACTGAAGGCCGCCAGGGAATACCTCAGAAAGACATTCCCCAACCTCGATGTCGACTCCGAAGTCGTCATCGACGCCAGGCTCGGACAGGGTTCTGATGACCTCAGGGGAGTGTACCAGACCTCGAAGTTCCTTGCGAACGACACATCCTTCGGTGTAGGATACGCCCCGTACTCGATCACCGACAGGCTCGTCCTCAATACCGAGGAGTACATCAACGGTAAACTGAAGAAAGAGCTCCCGGAGACCGGCCAGGACGTCAAGGTCATGGCATCGAGAGTAGGCAGCGACATGACACTTACCGTCGCCTGCGCTATGGTCGACAAACATATCGCCGACGCTTCCCACTACGCATCCGCGATCGAACATCTCAAAGAGCGTGTAACACAGAACGCACTCGACATCATCGGCGACAGCGGCCTCAATCTGACGGTCGATGTCAACACCGGCGACGATTACAACAGAGGCGTGTACTACCTCACATGCACCGGAATGTCCCAGGAGATGGGAGACGACGGTTCCGTGGGAAGGGGCAACAGGGCCAACGGGCTCATCACGCCGTACAGGCCGATGTCCATGGAGGCAACGTCCGGAAAGAACCCGATCACGCACATCGGAAAGATCTACAACGTCATGTCGAAGCTCATCGCCGAGGATGTCGCCAAAGAGGTCTCTCCCGATGTCGAAGTACGTGTCAGGATACTGTCCCAGATCGGAAAACCTGTGACCGAGCCGCTCAACTGCAACGTGCAGCTCGTCACCATGGAGAACGAGAACAAGCTCGCGAAATGGAGATCTGACGCACAGGTCATCGCGAATGACTGGCTTGACAATGTTGATAAAGTCACAGACCTTATCATCAATGGAAAGGTCAGGACGTTCTGAGGATGAGAATAATAGATGCAGCGCAGTACGGCCCAATGTTCCGTTTCACGGATGCGAACGTATATTGGGCACTGCATATCCTTTCGGACGGTAAAAGGATCGGAAGGAAGAGACTCGCCGAGCAGATAGGCGTCGGCGAGGGGAGTATGAGGCGCATCCTGGAGACCCTCCGCGAGTGGGAGATGATCAGCATCAAACAGACGGGGATCACAATAACCCGCTCCGGACTGGGTTTCCTGGCCGAGTTGCCCGTTAAGGTCGTAGACATCGACCTGGGCGACGCGGTCGTCGGGGAATACAGTCAGGCCGTGCTCGTCTTCGGCGTGGCCGGCAAGATTGAGAACGGTATGCAGCAGAGGGACGCCGGAATAAAGGCCGGAGCCGACGGCTGCACTACCGTCGTCATTCGCAACGGATCTCTAATGATCCCTCCAGATTGGGATCTGGACAAGGAGCGTCCGGCCGTTGCCCGCAAGATACGCGAGATAACGAATATGACAGAGAATGACGCTCTGATAGTCGGAAGCAGTTCCGACTACCACACGGCAGTTTCCGCCGCTCTGACGGCGGCTTTCGAACTCTTCTGATGATCGTATGCTGCAGCATCTTGTGAATCATTCCGTGTACTCTCCGATGGACGAGGTGTCGGATTTTCTACCGGACGGCGACGGGATAGAATTGCTGACCGGCTACACCCCCGTACCGGATGGATACACCGACGACGTCGTCTCCGTGCACCTTCCGTATGCGACGGATTGGTACGGTATATGGAACGGGACCAGAGAGGTACCGGACGATTTGTCGGAATCAGACATACGTTTCATTTATTACGGGGCAGATAAGAGCCAGATAATCAAAAATATCGTAGATTCCATCGGCATAGCTTCCGTATTGGAACCGGAATACGGCGTGATGCATGCCGGAAGCGCGAATCTGGACGAGCTTCTTAGGACCGAATACTCGGACGATCCGAGCAAGGTCCTGTCATCATTTGCCGAGATCATGAACGATGTGGTTTCCGAATTCCCGAACGGAGAGCCGCCTTTCAGACTGCTCTTCGAGAACCAGTGGTGGCCCGGCCTTCAGATGCTGGATGCCGGCGGATACAGGCTCCTTGAGAAGAAGATAGAATTCGAGAACTGGGGCCTCTGCCTGGACACAGGACATCTCCTGATCTCGGCAGGAGGATCGAAGAGCGAGAGCGAATCGATAGATACGATCCTGGACATCGTCGGGAAATATCCGCAGGATATGCTGGATTCGATAATGACGATGCATCTTCACTGCAACACGTCATACGGCATACTCTCACGTCCGCAGAACGACGATGGATTCTCGGAACTTTCTGTGATGGATCGTTTATCTGCAGCATATGCGTACATATGCTCTGTCGATACGCACAGGCCGTTCACAGATGAAAGGGCGGCCGAGATCGCGGAGGCTGTTAACCCGTTATTCCTGACGCACGAGATGGGAGCATCCGACGGCGTATCCAAAGGAAAGGACTATCTGACCCAGAGGGAACTGTTCCGTTGAGTCGGCCTAAAGGATCTTCTCGAGTATCTCTGTCACATCGTAGCAGAGCCTGGGGCAAAAGTGTTCGTAGACGCCGGTACTGTACGCCTTGAGGTTATCTTCCTCTTTGCGTATGTCGAGCTTCATGAGCTGCGGGCATGTGAATCCGTCGTATCTCTTTTTAAATTCGGCCATGAACTGTTCCTTCTTTATCAGTGCCAGACCTTTGGTAGCTAGGTCAGGATGATCGTTGCCGTACTTCAGGCCGATGACGGCATACGCGCCGAGGACCGCACCGCACACGCTCCCTTCCAACAGACCCATACCCATACAGGATACAGTCTTCATTACCGTCGGGAGATCTGCATCGATCTTATCCTTCATGGCGAAGATGACCGACTGCGCGCAATCGTAGCCTTGCTCGTACAATTTGGCGAAGTCATCGTATTCCATGCCACTGAATCGGCGTGAAGGTATAAATGGCTCGCGAACACCAGACCAGCTTCTACGAATCCTATAAATAATACCTGCATATTGGGATGGTTCAGAGGAATAATAATGGCACGCTTCAAAGAGGCTGAGGGCAGGCTACTGGACAAGACCGTCTGTATGAACTGCTACGCTACTAACCCCAAGCATGCGACGAAGTGTCGCAAGTGCGGATACAGCAACCTCAGGCCTAAGGCGAAAGAGAGCAGGAAGCAGTAAGCTTCCTCTGTTTCTCATCGGCCTGCAGGCCTTTTCAAACAGTTAGCTTGGGCGGTCCATGCGGACCCGCCCGGCCTTCACTCTTAGATATCGCAGACCTGCAGTCTGGCAGGGTTGTTAGTGTTTTATACCTTGAAGGCATGGTTGTGCTTGGATAATTTCATCCGTAAGGGAGAGAGTGGATGAAGATTCTGATAATCGACGACAACATCGCCATACAGGAGATCATTGCCGAGATCCTAACTGTCGATGGGTACGAGATAGACAGGGCCAGCAGTATCGAGGAGGCCATTGCGAAGATAGATTCGTTCAGGCCTGATGCTATAATTCTTGATTCTCAGGTCGGCGGAGAGAGCGGGCTGACCGTTCTCGATTCGCTGGAGGCGGGATCCGATGTCAAGGCGATAATCCTCACCACCGGAAAGGAACAGATCCCCAAGGACAATCCCTTCATCTACGGGTACATCCAAAAACCATTCAAGAGCACCGACATCCTGGACAAGGTGCGCAGCATCGCTTCAGAATCAGAAGCGAAGCATGTACGCGAGAAGAAGAGTAAATTCAGACTATTTTCGAAACCGTCCCCCGATGACAAACAGGAAGAGGACGTCAGCGATGTAAGGTTCGGAAAATCATACGTGGTCTTTGAGGACGAACCGGAACTTGTTTACAAAGTCGCTTCTTCATTTCTTTCCAAAGGCTGCAATCTTCTCATAGTTACATCAGGCAGGTCCAAGACCGTCACCGACAGGTTCAAGGACGACCATGTCACGATACTGGGTCTGTCCAGCAAACCGCGCATAGGGTATGTTGAAATGTCAAAGCTCGGAACGCTGATGGGCGAGATCACGAAATACGTCTCTAAGAACAACATGCCTGTGGTCGTCATAGACGATCTGGGGAAGCTCATATCAGTGAACGGTCTGAACACTATATTGACGATGCTCTATCAGATCATCAACGGCGGATCGAAGATTGCGACGTCGATGGTCGTTTCAACCAGCGACGAATCGCTCACAGATAAGGATAAAGAACTGTTCCTTCACGACATGGAACTTTACAAAGCTTGATTGAAGGTATCTGAATGAAGATCGAGAAAGTATGGGCAAGGGAGGTCCTGGATTCCAGGGGGAATCCGACCGTTGAGGCTGAGATAACGATCAAAGGGCACAGGATAAGGGCCATCGCCCCGTCCGGTGCATCGACCGGTTCATGGGAGGCCTGCGAACTCCGCGATGGCGGCAAAAGATTCGGCGGCAAAGGTGTCGCCACAGCTGTCAGCAACGTCCGCGGGGAGATAGCCAAGAGGCTCGTCGGAATGGATCCGACAGATCAACGCGCCATTGATATGGCCATGATCGAGCTGGACGGCACGGAGAACAAGTCGAGGCTCGGAGCTAACGCTATTGTGGCAGTATCCCTGGCCGCGGCCAAGGCCGGAGCCATGGCGGACGGCGTCCCGCTCTACGAGCACATTGGCGACAACGGCGTGACACTGCCGGTCCCAATGCTGAATATCATCAACGGCGGAAAGCACGCCGGCGGAAATCTCAAGATACAGGAGTTCCTCATTATCCCGGCCGGAGCGAAATCGTTCTCGGAGTGCCTCAGGATGTCGTCCGAGGTCTACATGGCCCTCAAATCGAACCTGAAGAAGAAATACGGCGTATCGGCCATCAACCTCGGCGACGAGGGCGGATTCGCACCTCCTGTGAACACTTCCGCAGAGGCGATGGAGACGATAATCGGAGCAATATCCGCTGCAGGATATGAGCCTGGCAAAGATGTGTTCCTCGCCCTTGATGCCGCATCCAGCGAATTCTACGACAACGGTGTTTATTCTCTTGACGGGAAGAAGATGAGCTCCGGAGAGCTCGCCGACCACTACGTGTCGCTGACCGAGAACTATCCGCTCATAAGCCTCGAGGATCCTTTCTTCGAGGACGATTACGAGACGACCGCAGAACTCACCAAGAAGATCGGTTCCAAGGTGCAGATCGTCGGCGACGATATTTTCGTGACGAACACGAAGCGTCTTGCGAAAGGCATAGAGATGAAAGCGGCCAACGCCCTTCTCCTGAAGGTCAATCAGATAGGCACCGTCTCCGAGGCCGGGGACGCGGCCCAGATGAGCTTCGACAACGGCTACTCCGTCGTCATATCCCATCGTTCCGGAGAGACAGAGGACGTGAGCATTGCCGATCTCTCGGTCGGATGGGGCACCGGTCAGATCAAGACCGGAGCACCGGCCCGCGGCGAGCGTACGGCGAAGTACAACCAGCTCCTCAGAATAGAGGAAGAACTCGGTTCCAAGGCCGTATTCCTCGGTAAGAAGACTTTTACAATTTGATCGTCGAACGGGGCCGCAAGGCCTCCTTCGACCCCCACTATTTCCACTGGAAAATCGATTTTTTTCAGACCTATAAATACCCTATAAATAGCCTGCAACAGTAATTCGGAAAACCGTTCGGATACATCGGAAATCTGGCGATTTTTGGCGTTTTATGACTAAACGATGTTTAGTCTGGCTCGCAATTTTCATTGTATTTAATCATGCACGAGATACCTTTGAAATTAAAGGGTATAATCATGGATGTTAACACCGTTCATAATGTCTGTTACGGATATGCTTATATGGTGTATCGGCATTGTATTTTTCGCAGGGTGGTGTCGTGTGATTTCCGATCTTTCGGATATGATCGCGCGACTCTTGTAAGGGGTATTCAGATTGGGTAATGCAGGTGCGCTACGTATTTTGCCGGACGGTACCAATACCGTATTCAGCGTGGCTGGCATCGGCAGGATGAGGAAGACGTACTGCAAATGCGGACGCATAATAGGTCTCGACTCCTCGCAGGTGGATGTAAAGATCCATCTAGGCAAGGACCTAGAATGCTCCGTATGCCGCAACGCCCGCATATCGAGAGAGATCGACGATATGAACAACCATTTCAACAACCTCGAGGAACCAATTCTCTAAACGTTTATCATTCTGGAAACGATATGCAGTTCAAATGCATCTGATCATAGTGTCCGGAATGCTAGGTGTCGGCAAGACGTCCGTAATTTTGAAGATGGCCGGTCCGCTCATGAAAGAGGGGAAGAAGGTCGTCATCATCGAGAACGACTTCGGTGCCATGGGGGTCGACAGCGAGGTGCTCGAGAAGAATGGCCTCATGGTCAGGGATTTGAAGGGCGGATGCGTCTGCTGTACGCTCAAGGCAAACCTCATAGACGATCTCAGGCTGCTTAACACGCAGTACTCCCCGGATACGGTGATCGTCGAGCCTACGGGCATCGCGGATCCGTCGTACATCCTCAGTTCTTTGGACGGAGTTCCGGGACTCGGTGTGGATAGGATCTCTATTGTGGATGTTATAGACGCCGAGAGATTCGTCAAGACGAAGAAGATGTTCGAGAGGCCGATGAGGAATCATCTCAAAGTGGCCGATCTCGTTCTTCTGAACAAAGTGGACACGGTCGACGATGCTGAGATATCCGAGATAACGGACGGTATCAGGGAATTCGGATATTCTGGTGTTATAATGAATGTAAGGGCCGATATAGGAACAGGTATCGAGCAGGCCGTCGAGGCGATCGAGAATTGACGTCCGATCCGGAATTCATACCGACGATCGCGGTCGTCAGGATCAGCGGAGATCTCGGCGGCATGTCCGCGGATGACGCCAATAAAGTTTTCATCGGAGTCATATCGGAGATAGCCAAAGGATGCGCTGCCGCCGGAGCGGCCGCCATAGGGCATATCAAAGCCAATTTCAATTCGGGCGACGAGCTGCTGTCCCTGTCATGCACGACGGAGAACGGCAATGTCCGTTCCAAGTCGGTCTTCGCGAACAAGGTCGGAGATTACACTTCGATCGTCAACGTGATAGTGTACGGCATCGAATACGATGTGATGTGCTCGGTGACGGAACGCGCCATTGGCACGATACCCGGTCGCAAAGACGTGTCGTTCATCGACAGCGACAGCTGTGCGGATCCGAATTGCCACGATCCCGACTGCAAGGATCCTGCCCATCGCATAGTGACGATCGGATAAATTCACTTTCTGGCCCTGCTGGGGCATGCGGTGTTGATACATTCCTCGATATTGCCGAGCTGTATCATCGGAGCTCCGCAAAGCTCGCAGGCCTTGCCTGTGGGAGTTATGGTCCCTCTCGGCCTAAGCGGGTACGTCTGAGTGCATGTAGGCCACTCGGAGCATCCGGCGAAGCGCCTTCCCGCTCTGGAGTACATTATCCTGATGGTCCCTTTCTTGCAGGTCGGGCACGTTCCGAGGTATGTCTTGGATGTGTTGCTGCTGCATTTCGGGTCTATGCAGATGATCTGAGGCGGGTTGCCCTTCCTTATGACCTTGAGCTTCGGAAGTCCGCATACCTCGCATTTCTCCTCTGTCGTCTGGACGAGGGCCCCTCTCGGCATAGGATACGCGCAAGTGCATTCCGGATATCCGTCGCACCCGATGAAGTTCCCGTTCTTCGATTTCTTGATGGTCATGTTATTGCCGCATTTCGGACAGATCCCGATGAACTGCTGTGCGTGGAGGGCCGATTTTATCTCGTCGCCGATCTCCTGGCTGTCCTTGTCGATCTTCTCTGCGGCATCATGCAGCATTCCCTGAGATTCCTCGACGACGTTCTCGATGGTCTTCTCTCCGCTGCTGATCTTCACCATGTCGCTCTCGAGCTTCGATGTCATCTCCGGCTCGGTTATGCCGCCGCCGTGCTTCTCCAGCGATTTCGTGAGAGCTATGCCGCTTGCGGTGGGCATCATGTAGTTGCCCTGGACGTAGTTCCTGGAGTACAGCTTGCCGATGATGTCGTGCCTTGTACTTTTGGTGCCGAGCCCGAGCTTATCCATCTCCTGGATGAGAGAACCCTGATTGTACCTGTACGGCGGTTTGGTCTCTGCCTCTTCGGTGACCATGGATCTCACGTCGATCTCCGAACCGATCTCCAGTTTCGGTATCGTGACGTGCTGTATCGTCAGATATTTCTTGTAATATTTCTTCCAGCCCTCTTTCTTAAGGACATAGCCGTCGGCGTTGAACTTCTGTCCGGAGACATCGACGACGCACTTGGTGATCTCTGCTTCTGCATTAGGTCCGAGTGTGGCGAGGAACCTTCTGACGATGAGTTCGTAAAGCTTCCATTTGTCGCCTTTCATCTTCTCCGATTTCGCCCCTGATGTAGGGTATATCGGAGGGTGGTCCGTGGTCCTTCTCTTTCCTCTGGACGGCGATATGGTCTCCTGCGACAGTATCTCCGTCGCTTCGGCCTTGAAATCAGATTCCTTAAGTTTCTCCAGTACCGACCTGAGACCGAGGCTCCTCGGATACTCTGTGTTCTCGGTACGCGGATATGAGATGTAACCGCCGGTGTACAGATCCTCTGCGAGCTTCATCGCTGCAGCCGGAGGTATCCCGATCTTGTTGGCCTCGACCTGCATCTGCGTGGTGTCGAACGGGGATGGTCTGTACTCTTCCTTCATGGATACTTCGTATTGCTCGACGGTACCCTGTTTAACATCCTTGCATATGGCGAAGGCGGCATCGGCCTCTTCCTTCTTCCAGAATGGGTTGGATTCGTGCTCCCCCTTGAACGCGAGCATACCGAACTTTCCGATGATCTTCCAGAACGGAACGGGAATGAATTTGGAGATCTCGTCGTTCCTGTCCACCAGGAGCTTGAGCGTAGGGCTCTGTACCCTTCCGACGGACATGAAGTTCTTGCCCACCTGTCCGGCGGACAGGGATATGAGTCTCGTCAGGACGGCACCCCATGACAGATCGATGATCTGCCTCGCTTCGGCAGCCGCAGCGAGCCTTTCGTCCGGAAGAGCGAGGTTGCTGAACGCCGCCTCCACTTCTCCTTTGGTGAGGGCGCTGAACTTGGCCCTTTTGACCTTCGACATATCGACGTGGACCGCGGTCACGGTCTCCATGCCGATGAGTTCCCCTTCCCTATCGTAGTCGGTCGCGATTATTATCTCGTCGGCCTTGTCGGCGAGTTCCTTAATCGCGTCCAGTATGCTCTTGACGCGCACCGTCTTGACCTGCGGAGCGTAAACGAGATCTACTGGAGAACTCGCGCTCCAATCGTTGAACTCGGACGAGTAGTCGAGTTCGATAATGTGGCCCCTGAGG
Source organism: uncultured Methanomassiliicoccales archaeon (assembly GCA_964640935.1). Lineage (GTDB taxonomy): Archaea > Thermoplasmatota > Thermoplasmata > Methanomassiliicoccales > Methanomethylophilaceae > CAZXIY01. The sequence goes on along the minus strand of CAZXIY010000001.1, from coordinate 37,538 downwards.
CTGACCACGTCGTAATCGTCGCCTCCGGCCGAGAATGAAATGATAGTGACACCGCCGTTGCTCTTCGAATGCGATTTCCCATCGGACAGGATGGTGGAGATCCTTCTGGCGGCATTTGCCTTCTCAGTTATTATGAGCTTCCTCATCGGTCTGCTTTAACCGTTCCTTATTATTAATAAAGTTGTGCCGTCGAATCGGCGTTTCTTTTAATTCGGTATGCGATGCCCACCACATGGGTATCGCTGACGAGGCTGCCGAGATCATCAACGGGATCTCGGGCATAGTTGCGGCATTTCCGATGGATGATGCGATCTCCGAGAGGATCCTGGAGGAGGAACGCAGCGTCAGGTCGGTTACGCAGATGGATGTCGTGAACGATGCCTACGAAGAGATCATGCGCAGGAAGTACCGTCTTTGCGTGATCTACGACAACGGGATGTACAGAAGATGGACGAAGAGCGCGGTGATACAGATGGTGTCATCGTCCGGAGAGATCGTCGGCACTATGGTGAACGACGATATGAAAGAAGAGCTCCTCGGACGTCCAGATGTCATCTGGGTCTCGTCAGATTTCGTATTGTTCGCGAATGTCAGATCCGACGGCACAGAAAGATTCGTGATGCCGCCGATGGAATTTCTGGGGTTCGGAGACGCCGATACGATAACAGATGCCGTATCGGCCTCTCCGTCGCCGACCTCCGATATGATGCTGAAGGAATACTTCGGTCAGCCTATCGGTGCCAGAACGTCGACGATGGTGGTCGGTTTCAATTCGTCTTGACCTGCTTCTTGGTAAGGAACAGGCCGCAAAGGGTGAGCGTGTCCGGATCGGAACTGTGCTTGACCCCTATCTCATCCAAATATTTGTCCTCGGATATGCCGTAGCACTTCATCGGAGACACTCTGCTGTCCGGGCATCCGCATGGAGTCCCCTTGACGCAGTTGCATTCGTTGCAGTGCGAGCATTTTCCTGTGAAACTGGACATCGGGAACACATCTTCCCCAGATGCCTGGTATTCCAGGCTGACCATCCTGCAGAGGTTCTGGAAAGAGTTCCTTATCCTGTATATGGAGGCACTGTCGTCCCTATCGACCTTATAATCTTTCGACAGGACAGCGGCCTCATCATAATGTGCCAGATCAGATAGCGACCTTCCGTCGCTCCCTTCCATTTCCTGGCAAATGTAACTTTTTTTGTAAGCGCCGCATTCTTTGCAAACAGAATCGTGGTCGATTGTATCCTGGCACTCGGCATCGGGTACAGGCATGCCCTGTAGGAACGTGTATCCGTTCTCGCTGCCTAGTAGCCTGTCGATCTTCTTTCCATCCATTTATCTTACCACCATTGTCATCTGACATTATGCATATCGAACGTGTCGGGAGCGATCGTGGTGAGTTTGCTCCTCATCACGCCTTTCGTGGACGAGATCTCGCTGACGAGTCCCTTCAGCTCCTGCATCTCTCCGCTGACGATCAGTATCTCCATGACCTTTCCGTTTCCTAGATTCTTATTCATCATTGCCGAAATCGAATCTATGTGATTTTTGCGGATGGCCGGGAGGGTCTGCGTAGAGCCGCAGGATGTCGTGTCGAATATCGTCACGATTATACCGGAGACATAGTTGTCGCCGGAGTCCAGTCTGCTCTCTTCTAAGGAATCGCGCACGAGATCGCGTATGGCCTCCGAACGGCTGACATACTTTTTTTCGGATATGCATTCGTCGAACTCTTCCAAAAGGTCGGGTTCCAGAGATACGCCTATCCTCGTTACGCTCCTCATAGCACTCCCGAGAGCTTCTATATAAAAAGGTTTCTCTAGAGATGATGTTTTTTGATTGATGATACTATACCACTCATGAATAAAGTCGGGCCAATATGGCGTACATTATGTTCGTCGTTATCGAAGGGTCGGACGACCATGCCCGAATGACATCTTCAAAAACCGAACACTGGGGCTGTTCCGTACTAACGAGCTTGGCGTAGATACGGTGGGATAGTAATAAATGGGTAATGTTCGCTTTTTCCCGCATGGACATGTCATCTGAACTGACAGAGGCTCTAAGGTCGACCATCGAGAGGATGGTCGGCGGAAAGGATATCGCCGTTGCATTCTCGGGTGGGCTGGACAGCGGCATAGTGGCGTCGATCGTCAAAGAATATGCGTCGTCGGTCACTCTGTATACTGCCGGAGTGGAGAATGCGTACGATGTCAGAGAATCAGAGGACCTTGCCAAGGTCATAGGATTGGGTTGGAAACATGTGCTGATATCCGAGGATGATATCGAGGAGAACATCCGTCAGATGGTCTCCATAACCGGGACTGTGAATCCCATAACTCTGTCATTCGAGATCCCGCTCTACTATGTGTCCAAAGAATGCAAAGAAGATCTGATTATAGGCGGGCAGGGGGCGGACGAGCTTTTTGCCGGCTATTCCAAATATATCGGGCTTTCTGCCGACGACCTCAGGGATCAGATGGGAGCCGACATGACCAGGCTCCTCAACGAGACGTTGAAGCACGAGAAAGCGGTGGCGGATCATTTCGGTAAGACCATACTTTATCCGTATCTCGATGCTGCCGTCACGGATGTCGTCGGAAGGATAGACATGAAGGACCTGATACCCGGGGACGTCAGGAAAGAGGCCCTGAGAGAGGTGGCCGAGAGCATCGGGCAGCCAGAGGTCGCTGCGAAGAAGAAGAAGGCCGCCCAGTACGGATCCGGGGCGATGAACCTGTTCAGGAAGATAGCGAAGAAGAAAGGTATGACGGTCAGCGAGATGGTGGACGGGATGTGCTCAGAGGCAGGACATGAGCGATAAGCAGGAAATAATCGACTGGCTCTACGGTCTCAGCCTTCACGGAATAAAGCTCGGCCTGAAAAATATAACCGAACTGATGTCGAGGTTAGGCGACCCTCAGAACACATTCAGGACGATACACGTCGCCGGTACGGACGGAAAAGGATCGACATGTGCGATGATCGAATCCATAATCCGTTCATCCGGAGCTAAGGTGGGACTGTACACATCGCCGCACATCTCGGATTTCAACGAACGCATCGAGATCTGCGGGAAGAAGATATCCGACGATGACCTGATCGATATAGCGGGGTTCATGAGGCCAATCGTAGAGGACATGGGATCATCCGGGATGATGTGCACGTTCTTCGAGGTCACGACCGCTATAGCTTTTGTCTATTTCCACAGGATGGCGGTGGACTATGCCGTCATAGAGGTGGGTATGGGCGGAAGATTCGATGCAACCAATATCATTGTGCCAGAAGTGTCAGTGATTACCAACATAAGCATGGAGCATACGCAGTATCTCGGCGATACGATATCGAAGATAGCTTTTGAGAAAGCGGGTATAATAAAGAGGAACATACCCGTCGTTACAGTCAACAGCGGAGATGCATTGAAGGTCATAGAGGATGTCGCCGCGTCTGCGGCGACGGATGTCTGTATCGTTGATGAGCCTACTGTCGTCTCGTCGTCCATGTACGGACTGACCATGTCATACAAAGGCGAGACGTTCGATGTAGGAGTAGCAGGTGACTATCAGTCGAAGAATGCGGCGATGGCCATAGAAGCTGTCAGAAGGACGGCCGAATGCGAGAGATTCGAACCGTTCATCCGCGAAGGTCTGAAGAACGTGGTGTGGCCGTGTAGGATGCAGAAGATCCGCGGAATGCCGCTGATAATCGACGTGTCGCACACCAAGGCCGGCAGCAGTGTCATGGCAAGCAACATAGCCAGAATATACGGGAAGGTCACGATCGTATTCGGGATACTCGCGGACAAGGATCTGAACGGCGTATCCGAGAACATCTCAAAGATAGCGTCGGAGGTCGTCGTCACGCTACCGCATACCGAACGGGCGAGGCCCGCTGCTGAAGTTGCCTCGGCAGTCAAAAGATACGTCGGCCGCGTATTCGTCGAGGAGGACTTCGACGACGCGATGAGAAGGGCAATGAACGATCGCGGCGACGGATGCGTTCTGGTAACAGGGTCGCTGTTCATGGCGGCGGAGGCTGAGAAATGGCTGAAAAAGACATATGCTGGATATTAGACACTCTTGCTCCGGAGTACAACAAAGGGGCATACCCCGGCCGTTCTTCGGAAGGTCTCAATCCCGAATGGCCGCCGGACCCGTTCCATGTTCTGATCGCCACTATACTGTCCCAGAGGACAAGGGACGACAATACGCGCAAGGCATCAGACAGCCTTTTTTCGAGATACAATTCAATCGAGGCCCTGGCAGATGCGGACGTAGATACCGTCGTTGAGCTGATAAGGCCGGCCGGATTCCCGAAACAGAAGGGCAAGGCGATTGTAGAATGCTGTCGGGTCCTCAGGGATTCATATGGATCCGTCGTCCCGTCGGATACGGACGAGTTGCTCAAACTTCCGATGGTCGGAAGGAAGACGGCAGCATGCGTCAGGTCGTATGCCATGGACATACCGTCGGTATGCGTGGACACGCATGTGCACAGGATATCGAATCTGATAGGTCTTGTTAAGACCAAGGATCCGGAGGATACCGAGTTCGAACTCATGCGCATCACTCCGCGGGAAAGATGGAGCGATATCAACCGCTATTTCGTGAGGCACGGGCAGGTCGTCTGCCTTCCGAACAATCCAAAGTGCGGAAAGTGCTCCATAAGGAAGATGTGCGATTCGGCGAAACCCCCCTGATCCACTCTTTTCTGTCCTGCAGGCGGGCGCATAAGTAAAAAGCATGATGCCGTTCACGGTCTCGATGCATGAGGTTTCTGTGGTATCGGATCTGGTCACCGCCATTCTGGGAGAACTCGAGAAATACAATGTCGAGAAGGTGGAAGAGGTCACGCTCACCATAGGGGATATGACCAGTCTCGGCACCGAACAGATGGAGTTCGCGTACGAGGTTGTCACCAGAGATACCAAGTTAGAGGGATCCAAACTCGTGATAGAGCACGAGAAGATCATCGTGCACTGCCAATCGTGCGGGTACGAAGGCGAGGTCAAGATGCTGGAGAGCGACTACGGAGAGCATACTATACCGGTGCTCTCATGTCCGAAATGCAACGGCGACGTGAAAGTGATCGCGGGGCAGTCGTGCTGCGTCAAGAATCTCAGGATTGTGGAGGCGGATTGATGTTTAAATACAGGGACGAGGCGACGGCGAAGAAGATTCTGGAAAAGATTCGCGACATGGATGTGAAATGCACGTTCATGCACGTGTGCGGGACGCACCAGGACACGATCGTAAGATTCGGGCTCGAGGAGATGCTCGCAGATGTCGGCGTCGAGATAAGGCAGGGGCCGGGATGTCCGGTCTGCGTCACCACCAGCAGGGAGATTGCAGATGCCATAACGTTGGCGAAGGCCGGGATAACGGTCTGCGCATTCGGCGACATGATGAGGGTGCCCACAACGATAGGGACGCTCAATGATGCGAAGGCAGAGGGGGCGGACGTCAGGATCGTGTACTCGATAGAGGATGCCGTCAGGATGGCCTCGGATCAGAAGAAGGATCTGGTGTTCGTGGCAGTGGGATTCGAGACCACCGCACCATCCACATGCGTTCCTCTGCAGAAGGAGGTCCCGGAGAATTTCAGCATCTACAGCTGCCACAGGATCTGCCCGCCGGCGCTCGAAGCTATATTCGATATGGGCGAGACCAAAGTCCAGGGATTAATAGAACCGGGGCACGTGGCCGTCATAACAGGACTTGATGTCTTCCAGCCGTTCGTAACAAAATATCACATGCCGCAGGTCGTCGCCGGCTTCGAGCCGCTGGACATCCTGATGTCGTCATACATGCTGTGCAAGCAGGTGAAGGACGGCGAGGCGAAGGTCGAGAACGAGTACACCAGACTCGTACGTCCGGAGGGCAATTTGAAGGCGAGGAAGCTCATGGCCGACACATTCGACGAGGTCGACAGGGCCTGGAGAGGATTCCCGGTCATCAAGAAGAGCGCTCTCGCTCTGAAGGACAAGTATTCCTACTGCGATGCGACGAAGGTGCATGAGGATGTTCTCGCCAACACCCCGGAGGTGGAGGCGGAGGCGAAAGGGTGCAGATGCGGAGAAGTGCTCAGAGGGCTCATACGCTCTGAGCAGTGCCCCATGTTCGGGAAGGCCTGCAAGCCCATGAGCCCGAGGGGCCCGTGCATGGTATCGAGCGAGGGGAGCTGCAACATAGCTTTCCGCTTCTCGGGAATAAAGAGGCTATGATATGGAACCTAAAGCGGTAAAGAGCAATGACAAGCGCGTAATGGTGATATCCAATGATTCGAACGTGTTCCTGAAGAAAGGTATCGCCAGTGCATTCGAGATGTTCGGCGGCAGGCTGGTCGAGGTCAAGCACCTCGTGGCAAGGTTGGACAGGGTCTGCGACATCTCTTTCGCGATCATAAGCGGCAGATTCGGTTTCATACCGGCGAATTACGTCATAATGCAGTATGCCGAGGTGCCGTCGTGCAAGAAGGATTACGAGGAACTTCAGGAAAGGAAGGATTTCGTGGGCAAGACGGAATACATCTCCCGTGCTTTCGACAAAGTGATAGTATGCGTTCCGAAGGAGATGTTCGCGATGCTGATCGATGCCCTGCCTGCGGGAAAGGTCATCGCGGTGACAAGCGAAGAATTCAGGGATGTATGCAAAGAACGCGGATGGTCCTTCTATCTTAGGAAAGGAGCTCGCGTGGGCAAGGACAACGCCGATGCGATCATCAAAGAGATAAAAGAGCTCAATAAGAAAGCGTGAACCTTTGCAAGCGGAGGGTCATTTCCTCTTCATACCCCTTATGACGTCTTTGGTCGCATCATCGACGCGATACGATTCGACGATCTTCTGAAGCGACTTGTTGTAGGTGAAATCGTCTAGGCGGTTCGGACCGCGGAGATAGATCATCGTCCTTTCCGGATATTTTACGAAGCAGACCGATATCGCCCATGCCACGGCCATCTTGAGATAGTATCCGTCGTTATCGGCGGCATCCATCTCTGAGATCACGCGGTCCACGTATCCGTCGGTCATGAAATTTGAGATCATCATAACCGTGGAGAATCTCATTTGGAACTCATCCGATGTATGCATGTACGGCTCGATGAAATCCCATACCTTGCTCCTATCTGCGTCTTTGACCTTCCATGTCATGCAGAACGAATCGCACACGGCCCAATTTCTGATCATCGGCACGAATTCTTCGTACAGGGAAAGGCGTTCGTCCGTGCCCATCTTTGCGTAAGCGATGACGAGCCCTCTGAGCATCACATCCTCCTGACATGTCTCCGTCCATTCGTCCAGGTATCTGTGCCAGTCATCATTCGCGATCCTTTTTGCGAGGGCTCTTACCTCCGGGACCCTGGCACCGATGAATCTGAAACCGCCGGGTGTGAGCTTGTTGATGAATTCTGCATTCTTCTCGTCCCCGAGAAGGTCCAATTCTTTTCTGGCATCGATCATCTGCGGACGGTCATCGGGTGCAGATTACTTATGTCCTGTCCCCGTTCTCTGTGACATGATAATCGGGGCTAGCAGACGTACCGACGTTCCGGCGTTCCATTCGGAATGGTTCATGAACAGGCTCAGGGCCGGTCATGTGCTGGTCCGCAACCCCGTATGCAAGAATGTGGTGTACCGGATAAATCTGGATCCTAAGAAGGTCGATTGCATAGTTTTCATAACTAAGGATCCGGGGCCTATGATACGTCATCTCGACGAGATCGACGATATGGGTTTCAGATACATCTTCCAGGTGACGGTCACGCCTTACGGCAAGGACATAGAGCCAGGTGTTCGGAATAAGGATGAGATAAAACGGTCATTCATCGAATTATCCGATAGGATCGGCAGGCGGAACATCATCTGGCGGTACGACCCTGTGATATTCGGTGACGGCATGGACATCGGCTACCATACGAAGAAATTTGAAGAACTATGTTCCGGTTTCGAAGGACACACAGAGAGATGTGTCTTCAGTTTCCTGGATATGTACGAGAAGTTCAGAGAACTTCCGGACGGGTCGTGTCTGAGAGGCGTCGCCGATACAGAGAAAGTGCAATTCGCCGCCATGGCCGGCCGTACCGCGGAATCTCACGGCATCGAACTCACATCATGCTGCAATTCGGCGGATCTTTCCGAATACGGCATCCGCAGGAGGGGGTGCATAGACGGAGAGACGTTCCGCGGTCTCGGAATTCCTTATGAGAGGTGTTATGCCCCCCTTAGAGAGGGGTGCCTGTGTGTTAAGAACATTGATGTCGGAGCATATGGCACATGCAGGCATAATTGCGTCTACTGCTATGCCAACCCCGGCGGAGGATCCAGGGGGGACCGTTCATACGACGTGAACAGCGAGATGCTGACGGGGCATCTCGAGAAGGACGATAATGTCGTCAGTCTCAAGGGGCCGTCCAACTCCCGGCTGACTGACTTTCTTTGACGGCGTCCGACACCGATGCCGTCAAGTTTTATACGAGGGGCGGTCCTTTCGAAGTTCGATAACATGATCAAAGGCGACAAATCGAAGATAAGGGAGATCGACGAGGGGGACAAGGTCATAAGATTCGATCCGGCATCTCACGGCAAGATAACCGGTTCCAGATTGGCCGCTGTCCTGGGCATCGACGATTATACAACGGAATTCGAGGCCGCCTGTAACATAGCCAGGATATATTCGGAATACGAGACCACCAAATACACGGAGGCCGGCAATACTATCGAACCGATAATCCGTTCGTATGTCAGGGATAATGCTGTTCAGTTCTTGGGAAAAGATCTCCTGTCGTCCTGCGACGGTTCTATCAGCGTGGATGAGCCAGTATCAAAATACGATTGCAGTTTCGATCATTTTCGCTCCGAACGGGTGTTCGGCGGCATGGTCGATGGGTACATCAGGGTGAACGGCAAGAGGGCCGCGGTCCTCGAGATAAAGACCGCCTCCGATCCGGACAAATGGCTCGACGAGAACGGAGATGCGACGAAGGTACCTGAGAACTATGTTCTCCAGGCGTCGCTGTATGCTGAACTCAGCGGTCTGTCGAAGATAGTCTTCGCCGTGGGTTTCCTAAAGGACAGTGATTATGACGACCCCAAGTCATGGACCCCGAATGCGGAGGACTGCCGTATAGTGGTCATTGACAAGAAGGACATGACCGAGGTAATGTCTACGGCTAAGAAGTGGTTCGATGAGCACATCGTCAGAGGTATCACGCCGAAATGGACAGAAAAGGATGAGAAGATCGTGAATTACCTGACGACCAGACACGTCGAGATCCTTCCTTCCGATCTTTCCGGGATGATCGAGACATACGTCAACAACGCCAAGGAGTTGGAACGTCAGAAGGATCTCAAGGCCGTCAACGAGAAGTTGAGACCGATGATCGAAGAATCGCTGGCGGATATGATGGGGGACGACACCAGGATGGAGTACGATCACGGGGGATACGTGTTCACGCTGTCCGCGGAAATGAAGGACGGCGTGAGGAGCGGAACGGTCATGCAGGTGACCAAAAGGATCGGTTGATCATCGGTCTCAATTCACCGAATTCAGCTTCTTCTTAACGGAACGCCATTCCGGAAGGAGCATGTCCATGGCATTCTTGAATTCGGGACCGTGATTCTTTATCCGCGTATGTATCAGTTCATGAATTATCACGTATTCGAGGCAGTCCGGCGACTTTTCCGCTAGACGGAGATTCAGCCAGATCTTGCATGTGCGGGTATTGCACGTTCCCCACCTGGTCTTCATATCCCTGATCTGCCACCCGCTGCAACGAAGGCCGGTGGATATCTCTAATCTAGGAAGGGTCTTCTCTATTTCGCGTCCAAGCAGGTCGCGGTACCAATTCTTGACGAACTTCTCCTTTTGCTCCTGCGTGCAGGATTGACGTACCGTGAGGATCATGCGGCCGTCGGAGAACAGCATCGAATACCCTGTGCCGGTCTGTACAGAGAGCGGGAAGTCATCGCCGAAAACACGTATCGTACTCCCATCTTCGTAGTCCTGCGGAGGGCGTACCTCAGCAGATGCGAACCTGTCGAGATGTTTGCGTATCCATTCCGATTTGGATGACACGAATCCGTATATCTCGTCATCGCTCATCCACATCGGGGCGGTCACTACGACGGTGCAGTCGGGCTTAACATAGACGTGGATATTCCGGATATTCTTCCTCTTGACCCCGATATCCGTTCCGTCAATCGTAATGTTCATCGATCGGCACCGCGACTCCGATATGTCACTCATCAGATATTGTTTGCCTTTTTATCGTCGTCCTCGATCTCGAATGATGGCGGTCTGTATTTGAACAGCAGGGCACGGAGTACGAGCACGCTCCATATTCCGGCGACAATCGAACCTATGATCTCGGTGATCAGTATCGCCCACATGACGCCGGAGAACGTCGCGATCGTGATGGCCACTATGTAACAGGCCGGTATCTGGAGGCCGTTCCTGACCAGGGTGCATACGAATGATTTGACACCCATTCCGACGGCTTGGAACAGACCGGATGCGACGAAACCCCATGATGCGAACGGCAGGAACGGGCAAACGATCCTGAGGCACAGGACCATGTTATCTTTGAGGTATGCCGTGCTGTCGTTGTACGTGAATATGATGACCAGGTATTCCGCCAGAGCTATAGCTAGCACCGTCAGTATGACCATTATCACCACGCAGATCTTCAGAGAATATTTGTAGGCCTCTTTGACCTTGTCATACCGTCTTGCTCCGTATGCGGCAGCGCATACCGGTACGATGGCACCGCCTATGGCCATCAGCGGGATCATGAGCATCTGTATCAATCTCCATGTCGATGAGTACACGGCGACATTGTCCGTTCCTCCGACGAGGACTATTATCATGTTCATGAGCATGGAGAAGACGGACATGAGCATCATCTCCATCGATGCGGGTATCCCCACGCGGAGGATGTCCTTGTCGATGGCCTTGTTGAAGCGCATGTTCTTCCTGGAGATCTTGATGTAAGTGTCCTTCTTGATGAAGAACCAGTAGAGCATCAGGGCGAGCGGGAACAGGACCGCGATGACCGTCGCCCATGCCGCTCCGGCTATACCGAGACCGAGACCATAGTCGTATATGAAAAGCGGATCGAGGATGATGTTGATGCCTGCGGAAAGGATCTGGGTGTTCATCGATCTCTTGGCGTCCCCCTCTGCCCTCAGCAGGTTGCTTAGCATGGCGTTGATAAGGAAGATGATCGTGGACAGGAATATCGGGAATGCGTAGTTCACGCAGTCGTCGATCGTATCACCGGCCCCGAGGGCCATCATTATAGGTCTCAGGAATATCAGGATTAGGACAGTCACGACCGCACCGCCGACGATGGCCATCATGAGACCCTGGGTGGCTGCGGCATCCGCGCTGGCCTTGTCGTTCCTGCCGATATGTCTGGCTATAGCGGATGACGTACCTACGCCCAGTCCGTTGCCGACGCCGATTATGATGAAGAAGAGGGGAAATACGAAACCCACTGCGGCCAATGCGCTCGAGCCCAATCCGGCGACCCAAACGGCATCGATGAGATTGTTGGCGGATTGAGCTATCATCGCGATTATGAGCGGTATGGACATAGCCAATACCGCTTTCTTCGGATTGCCTAGTAGTGTCTCAACTCCTTTTGTTCTCTCGGTGCCTTCCATATCTATCCGACTGCCACCCTATGTTTTGTCGTATATATGGTTTGACATCGCCGGCGACCTTCACCGTCAATATCAGTGGTGAAAACCGTTAGGACGGCATCTTGCCGTGCTGTTTGAGTTCATTATTTATAACGTGTCTGCGTACGCGAATCGGATGAACTGCAGGAACATCCCACTTCTTTGCGACTACTATGAATATACCATGAGCAACGGCTACATGGAGAGCGGTCTTCAGGACCGTATCGTCTACTTCGACATATTCTTCAGGCATATCCCCGACAAGGGCGGATTCGCCATCGCAGCGGGATTGGAGCAGCTCATCGATTACATCAAAGAACTGCGTTTCTCCGATAGCGATATAGAATTCCTGCGTTCGAAAGGTGTGTTCGGGGACAAGTTCCTGAACTACCTGAGGGATTTCCGTTTCACCGGAGATGTTTATGCCATACCGGAAGGCACGCCTGTTTTCCCCGGAGAGCCGATCGTCACGATAAGGGCGACCGCAATACAGGCCCAGATACTCGAGACGTTCTCTCTTCTCACGATAAACCATCAGACGCTCATCGCCACGAAGGCCAGCCGCATAGTGCGTGCGGCCGGCGGCCGCACGGTCCTGGAGTTCGGCTCCAGAAGGGCACAGGGCACCGACGCGGCGATCCTGGGGGCCAGGGCGGCTTATATCGGCGGATGCGGCGGGACCGCCTGCACTGTCACGGACAAATGGTACGGCGTGCCGGCAAGCGGCACCATGGCCCATTCATGGGTACAGATGTTCGATACGGAACTCGATGCGTTCAAAGCGTACTGCGAGCTGTATCCGAATAACGCCACGCTTCTCGTGGATACTTACAACACGCTGAAATGTGGCGTGCCCGATGCGATAAAAGCATTCAAAGAGGCCCTCATCCCGAAAGGGATAACGAAATGCGGGATCCGTCTGGATTCCGGCGACTTCTATTTCCTTACGCGCAAAGCGAGAGAGATGCTGGATGCGGCGGGCATGAAGGACTGTAAGATCGTCGTATCAAATGCCCTCGACGAATGGCTCATACGCGATCTTCTGGATCAGGGAGCATGCATCGATGCGTTCGGCGTCGGAGACAATCTCATCACCGCCCACAGCGACCCGGTATTCGGCGGCGTGTATAAGCTCGCGGCGATGGAGGACGAGGACGGGAATATCATTCCGAAGATCAAGATCTCCGAGAACACCGACAAGATCACCACGCCTCATTTCAAGAAGGTCTACAGGCTCTTCGGCAGCGACGGGAAGGCCATCGCGGACCAGCTCTGCGTCTACGACGAGACGATCGATGAGAGCAAGCCTCTGGAGATCTTTGATCCCAAGAACACATGGAAGAAGAAGGTCCTGACCGAATTCACCGCAAAGGAGCTTCAGGTGCCGATCTTCAAGAACGGCGAACTTGTCTACAAGGTGCCTCCGCTTGAGGAGGTACGCAAATACTGTTCCGAGCAGTTAGGCACGCTGTGGGACGAGACCAAGCGTTTCTCCAACCCGCAGACGTACTTCGTGGACCTGTCTAAGAAGCTGTGGGATATCAAGAACGACATGATACACAGCACCTACTGATGCTGCAGACGTATGTTGGAGCGGGATATACGGCGTCCGAAAATAGTAGTTTATAAATAGGTTGTCGGACAAACGGGAGAAGCGATATAAATGGCGATGAGCAAGAAGCAGCTTGAGAAAAAGAACAAGGTCAAAAAGGCCAAAGCGGAAGAGCTATCGAAACAGGCCAGCGCCGGAGATAACGAAGCCAAGAGAAAACTTCAGAAACTCGAAAAGAAGATGAAGTAAACCTGTCTCAGAATTCCGAACGCGACGGTTCGCCGCCGTCGCTTCGGGACTTTCAAACCATAACTCGGCCGGACGCAGTTCTGTCCATGATCGGTATTTGTTTTTGTTCATTTCTATTCGGCAGAATCAGAATCGTTCGGTATTAATATGAATTCATGACTTTTCGTATCGATGGATCTGTTCGAATACACCCGGAAGGACATTCTCAGCAAGGAGGCTCCGCTGGCAAGCAGGATGAGGCCGCGGACACTGGACGAGGTCGTCGGCCAGGAGCATATCATAGGCGAGGACAAGCTCCTCTCCCGCGCCATCAGGGCGGACAGATTGAATTCGTTGATCTTCTATGGTCCGCCGGGCACCGGAAAGACAACTCTGGCCCAGGTCATTGCCAATACGACGCACGCGAGATTCAGAGAGCTGAACGCCACGTCCGCCGGAAAGAAGGACATGGAGACAGAGGTGGAACAGGCGAAGGATGCTCTGGGCATGGAGCATAAGAGGACCATATTATTCATCGACGAGATCCATCGTTTCAACAAGGCACAGCAGGATTATCTCCTTCCATTCGTCGAGAACGGGACGGTCATACTGATAGGTGCCACAACGGAGAATCCGTATTTCGAGGTGAACAGGGCCCTGATATCCCGTTCCATAATATTCGAGCTCAAAGCCCTGTCGAAAGAGAACATCTCCGTGCTGATCAGAAAGGCTCTGACGGATAAGGAGAGGGGGCTCGGGGGTATGGGCGTCGACATGGACGAAGACGCCGTGGAATTTCTTGCCGACATGGCTAACGGCGATGCGAGGGCTGCCCTGAATGCGATAGAGCTCGGAGCTCTGACAACTGATCCAGGATCAGATGGACGCATACATATGGATCTGAAGGTCGCGGAATCGTGCATACAGAAACGCGTGCTCGGCTACGACAGGGACGGTGACAATCACTATGATACGATCTCCGCGTTCATCAAGAGCATGCGCGGATCTGACCCAGATGCCGCGATCTACTACCTTGCAAGGATGCTTTATGCCGGAGAGGATGTGAGATTCATATCTCGTAGGATCATCATATGCGCCGCAGAGGACGTGTCCAACGCCGATCCACAGGCCCTGACTGTCGCCGTATCGGCGGCGGAAGCCGTCGAACGCATAGGCATGCCGGAGTCCAGGATAATACTGGCACAGGCGGTCGCATACGTCGCATGCGCACCTAAGAGCAATTCGGCAAACGTCGCGATTGATGAGGCGATGAAATGCGTAGCGGAGACCGGGACTGGGCAGATACCGCCGTATCTCAGAGATGCTCATTACTCCGGGGCCAAGAGCCTCGGCAGAGGACTCGATTACAAGTATCCGCATCAGTTCGAGAACCATTATGTGAAACAGCAATACCTGCCGGACGGCTTTGCGGACAAGAGATTCTATCGTCCGTCGGATAACGGTTATGAGAAATATATCAAGAAGTGGTTCGAAAGGATCGGAAAGGAATGATGCTCACAGGCATCATTCCTTTGACATCGATCTTACGAACCCGCTGACGAAATCCGCCGCGTATCTCACAAGACCCAGATCAACATTGTCAACGGTATCTCTCATCGTATGCGTATCGTCCAGGGCACCTTCGAAGATATCAGAGGATGTCACCGCTATGCATGGTGTGCCGTCGAATGCGAACGCAGCATGGTCGCCGGCGTACCATTCCTGCCCGTATTCGATCCTGGGCTGCTCCCCAGCAAGTTCGTCGGCTATGGTCTTCATCCTGTCATCGAAATTGTAGAACGATACTCCGATCCTCGAACCGGTATGGCAGGGCGAATCGATGTTTATCACGAGTGCCACATCGTCATCATTCTGCTCTATGAACTTCAGGTATTCCACCTCGCCGCTCGCTTCGTAGTATTCTTCGCCGTTGAACGGGACCACGTCGATATCGTATGACTCGTTGCTCATTTCCATGGCGGCCTCCAACAGGACGGCGACCCCCGCGGCATTGTCAAGGGCGCCGAGCGTATCGTATTTGGAGTCCATATGGGCGCAGATCACGATCTTACCATCTGGGTCATCTGCTTTTTTGGAGGCAACGATCTGGCGGCTCGCGGCCTCTTTTTTCTGGGACCGTATCGACAGATGGGCGGGTCTCGTGCATTCGCATATGCCGTCGTCATGGAGGAGCCCCTTGCTAACGTATGCCGACGGTATCGTGAAATTGCCATCTTCGAACAACGGGAACGGATCCATGCCGCATAACGCATTCCTGCCGGTAGCTGCTATAATGGCGGCTGGATGTTTGCTTTCGAGCAGTTCTATCAGGGCCTTGTGCTCATCCGGATAGTAGAAAGGATAGTCTTTGGGTTGCAGCGGATCGGAAACGATCTCGTCGCACATGACGAGGATACGGTCATTGCATTCGCAGATCCGAAGTTCTTCCAAGGATCTCACGAAGACAGCGGGTCTTTCTCCGTCGAATGGTTCGGAGAACGGACTCGCCTTGACCTCGATGATGTTATCGTTGATCTTGAGGAATGAGATGCCGTTCTCCCACACCTTGCATTCGAACGGCAGGGACTGTATGCCATAGCCCATCCCTTTCAGCAGTTCTTCCAAACGGCCGAGGATCTCCGTGTTCGCGGAAGAACCTACCGGGCGTTCTTTCGACAGATCGTCCATCAGATCCGGATTCATCGTTGTTCAACATCCCTGTGATTCACTGGATGCGGACAGATGTGTCTGCCGACAGATATAATGTCGGTTCGCGTATCCGCTTTCCGACGGATGCAAATCTTTGGTCTCACGAAAGATCGGTTGTAAGTTATGTGTTTGTCCGTCCGGCCATGCATCTTCGATATTATTATTAACTTCACCTGGACTAGTGAAAGATATGGTCCTGAAAGCGTTGAAATGTCCGAACTGTGGCGGTGAGGTGCACCTCGACGATAATATGAAAAGAGGGTTCTGCGTCCACTGCGGTTCGGAGATAATCAACGAGCCGAGCACGTCAGGCAAAGTGGAGATAGACAGCCGTCTTACACTGATCAATCTTCTAAAAGCTTCGCTGGATTCGATTGATTGCAATGAGTTGGGGAGAGCGGAAGATCTTGCGAACAAGGCATTGGACATCGATACCGGATCACCGGATGCATGGTTCCTGAAAGGATACTGCATACTGGGGGTCGATTCGGACGCCGCGATCAGATGTTTTGAAAAATCATACGATTATTCCAAAGAAGAAGGATATCAGGTCGTTGGCAAGGAGCTTCTCGGTCGTATTTACGATGCCGACAGATCCGATGGGACGATAAACAGACGCATACTGCTCGGACCCGGCGAGATAATCGATTCCTATTATCTCGAATTAAAGCCGCTGTTGGATATGGGGAATGCCGCCTACAACGGTCTGTTGAACGCTTTTATAACGGAGAAGGGCGCTAAGTACGTGGAATTGTCAAAGGAATTCGCTGTAAGCGATTTCATAAAGGTGTTCCGCATCGAAGAAGACAAAGTGAGATCGGTCAATGCCGGCGATATAGATTCCATCGGCGAAGCGGTGACTGTGCACCTGCCGAAGATGGTATGCTGCTATACGATCGAGCCATCGGTCAGGAACGATCTTATCGATGATATCGAATCGATGTGTGCCATGTCGAATAAATTGCCCACGTCATTCTTCGGGAAGAACAAAACGGTATTCGATCTGCGCGTGAGGTCGAAGGTCTTGAATCAGTGGGTCCGGAGCTTCTGACCGCCTATGGATGGATCGGACTGTCGCTTCTGTAAGATTGTGATGAAAAGGATGGCGAACAGCGGTCAAGGACCGCTGTTCGTTTGATTCAGAGGTTTGAGCATCTATTCAGGTGTGGCTGGTGAGTGTGTATGTAAGTGTGTACGTTCCGTCGGATGTGACCACTTTGTACACGACACCGTTGGCGTCCGCGTATATCGCTTGGGTGAGTCCCCCCGTCAACGTCGCGGTGTACACGCCGACGTTTATGACGTTTTCGTGGTACTCGATAGTGGTGTTCTCTTTGAACACGGCACCGCTGAGCATTGCATTCTTCTGTCCAATACCAGATTTGTCGGCATCACCAATATGATAAACTGGGACACTTATTGCATCAAAAGCCCACTTTGGATGACTGCCAGCTCCACTTTCAGTGATGTTATTGCTTCTGGGCGATGAAGAACCGTTGTTCAAATATACGGTTGTAGTCCCTTTGAGATTAAATTTCTCAGTTGGATCGATATTGCTCCCGGCAACATTGTAATCATATGTTCCCGTAAGGCCAGTTTCTTTTGGTTCTGGATTTGGATTGTTGTTGCTGTTCATTGCGATTGCGATGCCGGCTACGGCTATCACGGCTATAGCTACCACAGCAATCAGAATCGTCTGATTCTTACTGAGAGCCATAGCAAATAATCGTCAATCCTTTTATTTAGAATATTGCAGGACATCAACGAATAAAGCAATAATTTTTGATAAGTCTCTCAAAGAGGGGATGTTCGGATCAGTACTTCGTCTCAAATAACAAACAAGTCTCAAAAAACCCGATCGAAGTCGGTAGGTGCGGGCGCCGGGATTCGAACCCGAGTTCTAACCTTGGCAAGGTTAAGTGATAACCAGCTACACTACGCCCACACGGGATAAGCGGGAGATTATATTGTCTCATATAAATCTTTTGAATGCCTGGGTTTTTTGTCTGCTGCCGTGCGATACGTATTTTGCATTCAGACTGCAGATACGATATGCCAACGGACGTCTGCATTACGAAAATCGCAAGTCCCTGCAGTCAGAAATACCATCTTATGAGATAGGTATTTAAACGCAGTTACAGTACGCTCGCGCGTAAGCTGAATGGTGTCTGAGTCAGTCTCAGGCAGTAGGTTTGGTTATAATGATTTCAAAATTCACAGACATCGGAGTTACAGAGGACGTTGCCAAAGCAATGGATGATATGGGTTGGGAGGAACCGACCCCGATCCAGAAGGCGTCCGTAAAGAAAGGTCTCGACGGCATAGATATGTTCGGACAGGCCCAGACGGGTACAGGAAAGACGGGAGCCTACGGGGCGATAGTCCTCGGAAGGATCAGTTCCGGGAATAAGATCCCCGCTGCGATCGTTCTCGTACCTACGAGAGAACTTGCGAACCAGGTCGCAGGCGAGATGGACAAGCTCTCGAAATATTCCGGGCACAAGACGACCGCGATATACGGCGGAGCATCCATCGAGATGCAGATCAAGAAGCTTGAAAAAGGCACCGATATCGTTGCCGGAACGCCCGGAAGGGTCAGGGACATGATCGAGAGGGGTGTTCTCAACCTCACGCATATCGATATGCTCATACTCGACGAGGCTGACCGTATGCTCGATATGGGTTTCATCGAGGATATAGAGTTCATAATGTCATCGATGCCCGGCGACAAGCAGATCCTCCTCTTCTCGGCGACAATGCCGGAGAATGTCAAGAGGCTCGCATACGACTACATGAAGAATCCTAAGGAGATCACCGTCTCCCAGGATGAGATGGTCCTCGATCTTACAAAGCAGTACTATATCTCCGTCGGAAGGAGGAATAAGACATGGGCACTCTGCAGGATACTTGACATCGATAAGCCGAAGGCGATAATATTCTGCCAGACCAAGAAGATGGTCGATATCCTCGATGAGAGGCTTACAGATCTCGATTACAAGGTGGAGGCCATCCACGGCGATCTTCCGCAGTCGAGAAGGGAGAAGGTCATAAGCGATGTCAAGGCCGACAAGATCGATATACTCATAGCCACGGATGTCGCCGCAAGAGGTCTCGATATAGATGACATCGGTTACGTCATAAACTACGACATGCCCGATGACATCGACACATACATCCACCGTATCGGAAGGACCGGACGTGCCGGAAAGGAAGGCATTGCTGTGTCGTTCGTGACATCGGAGGAAGAGCACCTTGTGAGGGAGTTCGAGCTCCGTACTGGGATGAGCATCGAGAAGCGCGATGTTCCGGAAGAGGACGGCATGAAGGATACCGTCAGGAAGGTCATCGATTACGATCAGATCTCCGATGTGTTCGGAATGGTGAAGTTCGAGGTGAACCTCGGAAAGGACGACGGTTACGGAAAGGTGTCCCTTGCCGATTTCATCATACGCAACGCGAGGATACGCGACGCGGCCATCGGAAAGATACAGGTCGGTCCGGAATCGTCGGTCGTCGAAGTTCACAGAGATTTCGGCAACAGGATGACCATGGATCTCACCAAGTGCAAGCACAAGGGCAAGCACATAACGGTCAAGGTCCTTCAGTGAAGGGAATGGGGCGAGAGCCCCGCTATCTTTTCTTTTCAAAATTTAAAAAGTGTAAATGTCCGCGGGGGACAATACCCCCGCGGATCGGTCTCACTGCTCGATGGCTATCAGCATGTTGTCGACCTGTATGGTGTCGACAGCCTTGCCGTTGAGCATCAGACGTTTCTCGAGTTCGAGGAACTCGTTCGTCAGAACGATATCCTTTCCTCCGACGCTGAGTTTGACGCCGCCCTCGGAGAGCTGCTTAGCAACATCCGCGGGATCCATCTTGGCGATCTCCGCCACTATGGTCTTGGCATCGGCCTTGAACATCGGCCCGAGTTTCGAATGCACGGGTTTCACGGCGACGAAGTCTTCGGTCAGATCCGCTTTCTGGACCATCTCGAGATCCTTTGCCTTCGTGGTCTCCATGATATCCTGTCTGGCGCATTCCAATGCCGATGAGTCCTCGCCGATTATCTCCATGAGCTGGAGTTCGGCGTTGAGCGGGATCTTCTTCTCGGACTTCCATACGCGGACGGCGGCGATGACGTCCTTGAGGACATCCCCCGTCTTCTCTGCTTCGGCATCGATGAATATAGGTTCCGGCCAGGACATGAGATGTATGCTCTTCGCTCCTTCGTATTTGGCGAAGTGCTCTTGATAAACGTCCTCGGTCACATGCGGCATGAACGGGGCGAGCATCTTGATCGCTCCGAGGAACACGTTGTACAGCGTGTATTTCACAGCGTCGTCCTTCCTGGACTTGACCATCTCGATGTAGTGGTCCGCGAGCTCGTGCCATATGAAGTTCTCGACGTCCCTCATTGCCTTGTCGAATGTGTATGTATCGAGGTATTCCGTGACCGACTTAACCGTCTGTGAGTATCTGCTGATGATCCACTTATCGGACGGTCTCAGGTCCTTGCATTCCTTCGGTTTAGAATCGAAGAAACGTCCGACGAACTGCCCGATGTTGAAGACCTTGTTGCAGAGCTTCCTTCCGCGCACGACGTCCTTCTCCCTGAAGGCGTGGTCTATGCCCAGCGAACATGTGCTTGCATAGTACCTGAGAGCGTCCGCGCCGTATTCGGTTATTATCGGTATCGGATCGATGACGTTGCCGATGGACGAATGCATAGGGGTCCCGTCCGGGGCCATTATGAATCCATGGATCATTATGTCGTTCCACGGCCTGGACTGCGCTATCTGCTCGCTTCTGAGTATGGAATAGAACGCCCAGGTCCTGATGATGTCATGGGACTGTGGCCTCATGGACATCGGGAAGAGCTTCTTGTGGAGTTCCGGATCCCTCTCCCAGTATGTGTTGTAGAGAGCTGAACCAGATGAATCCATCCACGTATCGAAGACATCGGTGCATCCTACGAATTCGGTGCATCCGCACTCGGGGCACTTGTCTACAGGCGGTTTATCTTCCGTCGGATCGCAGTAGCACATGTCCTTCGTGGCGCAGACCGCATGTCCGCATTCCTTGCATTCCCATATCGGGACAGGTGTGGCGAATATGCGCTGCCTTCCCAGGACCCAATCCCATTCGAGGGATTTGACCCAGTCCTGGAGCCTGATCTTCATGAAGTCCGGGTACCAGTTGATCTCGTCGGCCCTCTCAAGGACCTCTTTCTTGAAATCCAGCGTTTTCAGGAACCACTGCGGGACCTGGAGGAATTCCACCGGCGTGTGGCATCTCCAGCATATGGAGACGTTCTGTGGATTATCCTCCTGCTTGACGAGGATGCCCTGAGCTTTGAGATCGGCTATGGCGGCTTCGCGTGCCTCTTTCACAGGCATACCTGCGTATTTTCCCGCGAGCTCGGTCATCTTGCCGTACTCATCGATACCTTTCTCCATCTCGAGGTGGTATTTCATAACCCATTCGAGATCGTCCTTGTCGCCGATCGTGCAGATCATGACGTTGCCGGTACCGTATTTGGGATCGACCTTCGGGTCGGATATGACCTTGACCTTCCTCCCGTACAGGGGGGTGACGAGGTATTTGCCGATGAGGTGCTGTTTATCTTTGTCGTCCGGGTGGACAGCGACCACTTTGCATGTGCAGAGGAGCTCCGGCCTTGTTGTCGCCACAAGTACGTAGTCATCCTTGCTTCCGCCGTCTATCTGGAATTTGATGTAGTTGAGCTTGTTCACGTTCTCGGTGTATTCTACTTCGGCATCCGCGAGAGCGGTCATGCATCTCGGGCACCAGTTGACTGGGAAGTTCCCTTTGTAGACGAGCCCTCTGTTGAACAGTTCCACGAACGAGAGCTGCGTTATGCGCCTGTAATACGGGGCGTCTGTCTGATAGTAGATGCTGGGATCCATGCTCTCTCCGAGGATCTCGAAGTGATGCGTCATCTCGGCAATGAAGCCGTTGGCGTAATCCGAGCACAGTTTCCTGTATTCCTTTCTGGGCAGGTCCAGCTTGGTTATGTGGTATTTCTTCTCCACCTTCACCTCTATCGGCGTTCCGTTGACGTCGAAGCACAGGGGGAAGAACACGTTGCATCCTTTCATCCTATTGTAACGTGCTGCAAAATCGATCAGCGAATAACCAGTCGCGTGACCGAGGTGAAGCGACCCGGATGTGTATCTCGGGGGATTGTCAATGCTGAAGACCGGCTTGTCGGATTTGGGGTCGAAACGATAGATCTCTTCGTTCTTCCACATTTCCTGCCAGCGTTTTTCGATCGCGGCGGAATCGTATTGCGACATATGTATCGGGTACAGAGAAAAGATATTAAAAAGGTTTTAGAGAAAATGGTTGAGAAGGGCCTTGGCTTATTTCTTTCTCTTGCGGAAGCAGTCCTTGGTGTCCTTCTCGTCGATGACCGCGGCCGGGATCTTGGCCATGAGGTCGTCGGTCGTCTTGATCAGATCCCAGCCGACCTCTTTGGAGCTTATCGCTCTTCCGTCGGTGATGAGCCTGGCACTTACGCTGTACTTGTTCTTCTCGCCCTTCTCCTTGTACTTGGCGACGTTGATGCTCAGCGACTCGGGCTTGATGATCTTGCTGATCTTGTCGACCTCGTCCTTGATGCAGTCGTACATCGCGCTCGTGTATGCCTTGTCGGCATCGTCGAGTCCGCTTATCTGAACAAAGAGGAACGACCTCTCCTTGCATGCGGATATGAGTTCGATTATGTCATACTGGGTTATTATGCCCACAAGATCGTTGCCCTCGAGTACCGGCAGCGTGGAGATCTTGTTCTTGGACATGAGCTCCACCGCGTCTTCGACGTCGTCGTCCCACTTCACGGTGCTGACGGCCGACTTGCATACGGACTCCACTGTCACAACGGCCTTCTTGTTCTTTCCGGAGATATCTCCGACGGTCTTGTTGGTGTTCTTCCAGTTGTTGTCTATGACCTCTCTCATGCCGACGACACCTGCTATCATGCCGGCGCTGTCGACCACTGGCACAGTTCTTATGTCGAGGGACCTCATTATTTCGAGGGCATCATCGAGCATCGCGGTGTCCTTTACGCTCTCCACGGGGTTGGTCATTATCTCCCAGACCTTGATCTCCTTGAAGGCCTTGATTCCGGTGACTATGTCGATCATGCGGTTCCTTCCTATGGCACCTATGATCTTCTTTCTGCTGGCGTTCACAACAGGTACCTGTCTGCTGTTGTTCATCACCATGAGCTCTGCGACGTCGGTGATCTTGGTGTTCTTCGTCACTACCGGAGGAGTGTTGACGATGTTCCTTACCTTCGTGTCAAGAGCCACGTTCTTCTTTTTCAGGATCGCCCCATAATTCACAGTACCGATATATTCGCCATCGTCCACGACAGGCAGATCCTGGTAACCGGACTTGCGCATCACAAGGAGCGCATCCACGAGTTTCTCCTCGGGGCCTATCGTCGGAAAATCGGTGTCCATAATCTCGTCGATCGTCTTGCTCTCGATCTGAGATCTGAGCATAGAGATCTTTTTCAGATCCTGCAGGTCTTTTACTCCCACTTTTACACCTCGGGAATACAATCTGTCTCCCAGAGATATAATGGTTGCCGAGAAACCAATGAAACCATGCCAGCGTCCGGCGGATGTCTGCCGAAATGAGATAAAAAGCG
Organism: uncultured Methanomassiliicoccales archaeon; assembly: GCA_964640935.1. Taxonomy (GTDB): domain Archaea; phylum Thermoplasmatota; class Thermoplasmata; order Methanomassiliicoccales; family Methanomethylophilaceae; genus CAZXIY01. The sequence goes on along the minus strand of CAZXIY010000001.1, from coordinate 13,697 downwards.
GGAAAAGGGGCGGTTTCCCGCTCCTTTTCTCACAGGTATTAAATATCGATTGGCCGAGGTCAGATCGATGAGAACGGAGTCCCCGCGATCAGCCTGTCGATGACGATTTTCGCTTCGGAGGCCTTTATACGCTTCTGCTCCTTCGAGTCGCGGTCTCTGATGGTCACGGTTCCTTTCTTGTCCCCGTCCTCCACCGATTCGTAGTCGACGGTGATGCACCAAGGGGTACCAATCTCATCCATGCGGGCGTATCTCTTGCCGATCGTGCCCGATCCGTCGTAGTACGCTTCCGTGCCGGTACAGTGTATCTGATCGTAGATCTCGTGGGCGATGGTATCGAGGCCGTCCTTTTCCATCAGCGGGAACACGCCGACCTTTATCGGGGCGACGACGGGTTTCAGGTGAAGGACTGTGTAATCCTCCTTCTCGTCGCGGTCGTACGAGTGCTCGAGTATGGAGTAGAATATCCTGTCCAGCCCGTGTGACGGTTCGATCACATGCGGGACTATGCGTTCGCCTGCGACCTTCTCTTTCACATGGGCTATCTCGAAATATTCTCCGTCGAGTTCGATCGTCTCGCCGTCGAGCTTTATCGAGATCTTGCCGTTCTTTACATCTGCCGGCGAGAGCTTCTCGATCTCTGCCGCAGCATCCTTTGCCTTCGCTTTGAATCTGGGTCCAAGGGCCTTGTGCTTGGCCTTAACCTTGTCTTCCTCTATCTCGTGCGGTTCATCGAACTTTCTGAAATGCGAAAGGTCCTGGCCTGAGAACTGAGCGTGGCGGGAAAGGTCCCAGCATCCCCTGTCGGCGATACCGGTTATCTCCGTCCATCCGTAGGACAGGAGAACCTCTGCATCCCAGCAATCCGCTGCGTAGTGGGCCATCTCGTCCGGGAGATGCTGTCTGAATCTGAGTCTTGCGGGGTCAATGCCGAGCTTCACGAGGAGCTGTTCGGTCGTGTACACGAAGTACGCGAGGACCTTGTTGGCAATGATGCCTTTCTTGACGGCATCTCCGACGGTCACGGTGATCTCCTTTCCGGTGTTCGGGAGGAGCGTCATGGTCTCGTTCTCTATGTCCGGGAACCTGACCCAATCCTTGTCGTCGGGGTCGACGAAAAGTTCGACCTCCATCATGTTGAATTCCCTCATGCGGATCATTCCCTGACGGGGGGCGATCTCGTTGCGGTATCCCCTTCCGGTCTGTATCACTCCGAGCGGAAGGCGTTCCCTGTTGTACCTGTAGAGGTTGAGGAAGTTCACGAATATCCCCTGTGCCGTCTCCGGCCTGAGGTATCCTACACGTGCGGAACCTGGTCCGATGGTGGTCTTGAACATAAGATTGAACTCTTCGACCTTCCCGAGCTCCCCTCCGCATTCGGGGCATTTGACGTTATGATCCTTGAATGCCTGCTCGAGCTGTTCCGGGGTGAGTACGTCCGCATTCTCGTAGAAATCCTTCACGAGATGGTCCGCCCTGAAAGGCGATTGGCACTTGGTGCAGTATGTTATTAGGTCGGCGAACTCGTCGACGTGTCCGGAGGCCTTGAAG
>CAZXIY010000001.1:0-12136 GCA_964640935.1 uncultured Methanomassiliicoccales archaeon | reverse complement strand
AAATGGATCTCCAGACCTCGACGATATTGTTCTTCAGCACGCAGCCCAGCGGGCCGTAGTCGAACATACCGGCCACGCCGCCGTAAAGTTCGAACGACGGCCATATGAATCCCCTGCGTTTGCAGAGCGACAGCAGTTCTGCCGAATCAGCTTTCATTTGCTCTACCTACCAGCGCGCAGAGGACATCTATATCGTAGATCATGCCGACGAGCTCGTCCTTGTTCCCATGTATCGGTATCTGGCCGAAATCGTTCTGTTTCATGATCTTAGCGACCTCTGAAAGCGACGTCTTCTTGTATACTGTGACCGGCGATTTCACCATGTGGTCCTTGACGAGGAGTTCCTCCGGGATATCGTTCTCGGTGGCGACATAGAACAGCGGCATGACGTTCCTGAATCCGGCGAGGGATTCGCATGCATCCTCTATGCCCATCTCCTTCAGAGCCTTCATATCCTTGGTCTGGTCGATGAAGAGGTCACGGTCGGTGATTATTCCGACGAGCTTGCCTTTAGCATCGAGTACCGGGAGTGCCGTAACATCCGTTACCCTCATGGATGCGACAATGTACGAGAGCGGATCGCCCTCGAATGCCGTGACGCATGTGGTCTTGACGACATCCTCTGCGGTCATCGAGGTCTTGAGGGCTCTGACGTCGTCGAGGAGGTCGGTCGGGGTTATTATGCCGACAAGCTTCCCGTTCTCTACGACCGGCAGCCTGTGGATCCTTTTTTCCACGAAGATCTTGGCCGCCTCTACGATGCTCGTTTCCGGGGTTATCTGTATCACGCCTTTCTTCATGATGAGCGACAGCTGGTCCTCGTCGAATTTCTTGAAAACATCTTTTCTGGAAACTATCCCGACGAGCTGTCCGTCCGAGGAACGTACGACCGGGAGTCCCGTTAGTTTGCTTCTTACCATTATATTGATAGCATCGCTGCGGCTCCCGGGAACCTCCACGACGATCGGCATTACCATAATATCTGCTACAGTTTTCATTTGTTCTCTACCTCTGGCGACCTGACGACCATCACGGGGCAGTCGGAATATCTTACGACCTTTTCTGCGACACTGCCCATCATCAGTTTTGATATTCCGGTTCTTCCGAGAGTACCCATGACGATGACGTCATAATCCTGTGAAGCATCGATGATCACTTTCACCGGGGAGCCTTCTACAATCTTGACTTCGCACTTGACCCCGTTCTTCTCGCATAGATTCTTGACATAATCTATCGCGTTCTGCCCTTCGGTCTTCAGGACCGAATAGACGTTCATGACCGCGGAGTCGAGAGGCATGTTAACGAATACCGTCTGGTCCACAACATACAGTGCGGTGATAGTACCGCCGCTGCATTGTGCAAGCTCTACAGCTTTGTTTATGGCGCATTTCGTGAATTCGCTGCCATCCGTAGGCACGAGGATTTTGTTGAAGGACATTTCAGATTCCCCTATGGACCGTAACGGACCGATTCATGTTCAATGCCGGACAATATTTCGTTCTCGCGGCACTGCAAAACAGTGATGTCAGCCTTTTCTCCAGCCCGAACCCCGATTGCGGAGCCTTCATATAATATCTTCTTTCCCTCTTTAAAGAGAGATCCGAAGGTCAGCGACCTGTCCAACCCCTGTTCCTTCATGATATCGGCGAATACCCTGGCCTCGCCGAAGATGTCGGGCGGTGCGAGCATCGCGTTATCGGTGCCTATAGCGATCCTGGCCCCGATGTCGTGCATCCTCCTCAGCGGCGGGACAAGACCGAAATACACATTAGATCTGGCACATACGACGATGGGTATATCGTCGTCCCTGCAGCGTCTCATGTCGCCGTCCGTTGCGGTCACCATATGCACGACAAAATCCGGTGACAGCGACATTACGGTGTCGATGTCCTCTCTGATCCTTTCGCTGACGTGTATTGCCAGCATCTTCTTTTTTCTGTGTACGGCGTCGGCCACGGAATCAATGTACCTAGAATCCATATCGGATATGCTGGGTATACCTATCCCGTCGGCCACGGACAGGATGTCGTCAATCTCGTTGGGATCGAATTCCGGTGATACCGGACGTCCCAGGATGATCGAATTCTCTGACGCTTTTCTTAAAGCCCTGCACCCTGCCGCTCCGTTCTCTCTGAAATCGATGAATTTTGAGACACCGCCGGAAACGAGTTCCGAAGAATAGCGTTTCATATCGGCTGTTATCTTCTCAACGGGAGTGTCCTTGAGGTATCTGTGCTTGAGTCCGTTCGGCGGAGCTACCAATTCTTCCAAGCCGTATCTTCTTCCGAGCTTCAGGCCGGCATCTGCTATATGGGTGTGGCAGTCTATGATACCGGGGACCACGCATCCCTTCATATCGGGTGTTTCCGGCGGATCTCCGTATCCTGTTTCCGCGACGATCCCGTCCTCGACGATGACGTATCCGTCACAGAAATCATCGCCGTCCCAAACACGCCCGGAGATCACGCTCATGATGGGGTTATCGCACGGTCCGGATAAAAAGACGAGAGCGTTACCGTGTTTTGTGTGAATATTGAACCAATATGTCTTTTATATGGAGAAATCTCTGTGACCCTCAGGAGGACTATAATGCCTACAGTAAATGCAAGTGAGTGCACAGCGTGCGGAGCATGCGCAGACGTATGCCCGCAGGACGCGATCACAGTCGGTGATATCGCGGTGATCGACGCTACAAAATGCGTAGATTGCGGTGCCTGTGTCGATGAGTGCCCCTCGGGTGCGATGACAGAGTAAACGATTTCCATTCATCATCAGCACCTTCACGGTGCTGTACTTCGATTTTTTTGTGCTCCCAATGGTTGGTTGCAATACGATTAAATACAGATATATCGAGTGAGAGGGCGATAGAAATGGCATATTGCTCAACATGCGGAGCTGCGATCCCGGACGGTGCGACATTCTGTCCGAAGTGCGGAGCCAGGTCGAACGACAATCAGACGGTATGTATACTGAAAGACAAAGATCAGATGCTGGCACTTATACTGTCATTCCTGATAACCGGTCTCGGTCAGGTGTATGTGGGAAAGGTATTGCGCGGAATCGCATTCTTCCTTCTCGGAGATGTGTTATTCATCGCAGTGTTCATAGGGGGAGCTTTTCTTGCAGGAGCAAGCATCACCCTGGGCAGCGGTGTGATGATCATATCGTTGTTACTGCCTTTGGTGGTATGGGTCTATGGTATGTATGACGCATACACGCTTGCTGGCAAGTACAACGACGAATTGCAGAGAACACACAGGAAGCCCTGGTGAGTCTTCAACACCTTAAAATATAGAATCATCGGTCAACCCACGAGGTAATTCAAATGCCCACAGTAAATGCTAGCGAGTGTGTTGGATGCGGAGCATGCGCAGACGCGTGCCCTCAGAGTGCGATCACCGTCGATGACGTTGCAGTCATCGATGCATCGAAATGTGTCGATTGCGGCGCATGCATAGACGAGTGCCCCTCGAGCGCAATCTCGGAGTGAACGGTCCGAAAGGACCAAACTCTTTATTCAATTCCGCCGGGCCGTCAGGCCCAGTAGGGTTTCTTTACAAATTTATAAGCGCTGAGGACGGCTGTACAGGCCTCTCCGCAGGCAGTAATTATCTGCTTGTATTTCCCGGGATAATCAACGACATCGCCGCATGCGAATATCCCGTGCCTCGATGTGCTCATGTCGAAGCCCACCTTCACCAACCCGTTCTCCGTGAGCTCGATGTCCCATCTCTTCAGGTCATCGAGATCGGACGATATGCCTATGTTGATGACGACGAGATCGGCCGGTACGATCTGCTCTTTCTCGTTCTTCACGAGCGTTACGGATTCGGTGTGATCCTTGCCGTTGATGGATTTCAGTTCGGCGTTCATTATCGTCTTGACGCGGCTCTCGCCGAGGTCCCTGACATTCCCCTCATCGGCCCTGAACGTGTCCCTTCTGTGCACGAGCGTCGTTTTTGTAACGGTGCCCGCGATCATGGCCATCTCTATGGCGCTGTTGCCGCCGCCGAAAACAATGACATCCTTGTCGATCAGGTCCTCTTTCATCGGCATGATGTATGTCACGCCTTTTCCGCAGAGCCTGTCCTCGCCGTCGCATCCCATCTTCCTGGGTTTGAACATTCCCATGCCCATTGCGATTATCACGGACATGGAATGATATTCGTTCCTGTCGGTGATAACGACGATCTCTTCGGATCCTTCGATGACATCCAAGACCTTCTCATCCTCGTGTATCTCGCATTCCAGCGATTCTGCCTGAGCATACAGTTTATCGGACAGTTTCCTTGCCTGTATCCTTTCGAATCCGGGGTAGTTGTGGACCCCTTTCTGCGGATATAGGCTTACGAGCTGTCCGCCGACCTTAGCGGCGTCGAGGACAAGTGTTTTCATCATTTTCGATCTAGCATAGATACCCGCTGTCAGGCCAGCAGGACCGGCTCCGATAATGATTAGGTCATATGTCATGTGCAACGCGGAACAGATTCTCTGTATAAAATAATGTTTGCCGTGCATTCGAAAAAACGATTATTACATCCTATAAAATTACGTTATTCGATTATTTTCAATCGTCATTCGTAATAATGGAATGAAAGAGAATGCTTTCCGTCGTGTGCCTCTCCAATTTATTAAATAGCTCGCATACGGATGTGCCCTCGGGATTAGCATGGACGAAAGCACATACGCTGAAACTATTCTCAATGTCGTTCTCGATGAGATAGACGACATTGTGTTGATACACGATTCGGAACACACATTGGTATGGATGAATCGTGCCGGGTTGAAGGAGTTCGGCGTAAAACTCGACGACATAATCGGCAAGAGGTGTTATTCGCTCTTCGGAAGGAATTACCGCTGCGAGGACTGCGATGTCGTCAAGATGCAGTTCGGAGGTTCCAAGGCGAAGAGGGTCAAGGTCATACCCCATACAGGTCACGAGTTCATATGCACGTCGATCCCGTTGTATCAGGACGGTCACATAAGGGTGGTCGTTCAGCACCTTTCCAGACAGCCGCGTTCGGACGTCCATAACGAATAAATACGGATCTCGACATGGAGGAAGCATGACTATCGCACTGCAGGACTTCCTGTATCTGGCTGTCGCTTCGGTCGTTTACCTTGCGGCAATCTTCATATACAACGCTCGCAAGCCCAAGAAGGCATAAAAACATCCTGGCGTCCTTTGCGTTCCGACAGTGACAGCGCTGTTACTGTTCTCGTTATATAATATTTAATACGATATCGTATCGGTGATAACATGATATCAATACCCAGCAATGTGTTGGATCTTATGAAACGCCCGGATACCGGGAAGATCCTCGTGACTGCCAGCAAAGAGGGGCAGCCGCATGCGATCGTGTGCGGGAGCTTCTTCGCTCTCGATGACAGCACCATAGGTGTCGGGGAGGTCCTTATGGCGACCTCCAAGAAATACATGAGCGAGAACTCGAAGGTCGAGATCTTGGTCACCAGCGGCATGGAAGCATACGGCATCAATGCCACTGTTGACAAACGTATAACGGAAGGCCCCGTACTCGTCGGACTCAACGAGAAACTCGACAAAGTGCACCTTCACGCGAATGCCGTCTGGACCTTCAAGGCCAACGCAGTGTTCAACGAAAGTGCCGGCCCCGGTGCCGGAAAGAAGATTGCTTAAGATCCTCTAAACCTCTATGCCGGGGGTGCCTGCCTTTTTATTCCGGCACGCACTTCCCGGTTCGCTATGTGGTGCGATAAGCGTAACATGAGGGTGCTGTTCTATGCCGGCGCGATGTTCTTTCTCATCGGTATGGGTGTCGCATACATGGGATACCGCCTGGAAGGAGCATTGGTGATGTGTTTTTCCGTTGCGGCGATAGCCATCGGCTTCATGGGACTCAAGTTCAATGTCAAAGTCGATTCCATAATCAAGAACAATCGGAAATGATGCGTCTGCATACGAATGCGACCCAGTTGTTCTGTTTTACAGTGAAGGTCTCCACGGACAGTCCGTGTGATCTCAGCAGCGATGACAATACATCGTTTCCTACGAGATTGACGCCGTACATCTCTTTGTATCTGGAATTGACATCGTCGAATTCAGGGTCCGGATACGACTCTGCGGCTATAACGAGGCAGCCGCCGTCACTGAGTACTCTGACGGCCTCACTTATGTCATGATCGAGATCCGGCCAAAAGAAATACGTTTCCACGGCTGTCACGAGATCGAATGTTCTGTCACCATACGGAAGGTCCTCGACGGATGCGACGGCGAGCCGGCATCTGCCCCCGTATATCAGATCCTTATTGGTCTCCGACGAGATGCGTATCGACTCTTCGGATATGTCGATGCCTTCGATCTCCGATTCGGGAAATTCTTTTCCGAGGATCGATATCAGCATACCTCCGCCGCATCCGATGTCAAGTATCCTATCGGGTCCGATTTGCGGTAGCTTCGAGATCATCCACTCTGCGAGAGGTCTGTGGTGCTCATTCATGAGACGGAGGATGTCGTTACCGCGTTCTCCGTGAGGACACATGAACTGATCGTGATCATCGCACATGAACTCGAATTGTATAACAAAACATAAAAGACCTTGTGGTCAAATGGTTTGGGGGAAAGTGTTTGGACACTGTTACAGGCTTAGTATCTGCTGTGCCTGTTGTCCCTTGCAGGTGCGTGTTTTTTGAAGCACTCCCTGCAGTAGACCGGCTTTCCCTGTGTCGGTTTGAACGGAACCTCGCATTCCTGTCCGCAGTCGGAGCAGACTGCTTTGAAGAACTCGCGGGGCTGATCTCTGTCTCTGAAATTCCTGTCTCCGTAGGCCATATTATTCCTTCTTTCGGGTATTCCCGATACTCTTCCCTTCCCACCTTACGACAAGACCAGGACGCAATATCAACGAATGCCTTGGAGTACCAATCATCATCGAGTTTATAATACTTCCCGAAGAAAGCACGTCATTTGTAGTTCAATAACTCTCTTTGCAGCCGCATTCGGGGCACACCCAAGTATCCCTTGATTTGGCCATTCTGCTGCCGCAGGATTTGCAGTCGTGCGTCTCCATGCGGAAGCCGTTGTCGATGACCTTCTTTGTTTTCAGGTCGTCGGCCACCCATAGGAGCAGATCGGCCAATTCGTCGTATCTGGCAGTAGCTTCGGGCGAGTACCATCTCAGATTATCGCTCTCGTTGAACAGGCGGATCTGTATCTTCTTTATGGCATCGGCTACGTTGTTATACGTCGTTGCGGAGATCTCCGTCTTCGGAAAGATATTGTCCCTGTATCTTATGTCGAGGTAAACAGAACTGTTGTCCGCGAATTTCAAGAATGATTTTTCATCGGGGAATATCGGGGCGGACATGATCAGGGATTTCTTCGGTTTCAGATCGGCGTTCCTATCGACGATCGAAACGAGAGCCTTGCCGATGGCATTATGCATCTCGCCATTGACCTGCCCATGGATCTTTCTTAACTCCGGTATGTCCTCTTTCCTTCCAATGGAGGCCATTTTGGATGCGGCCCTGAAGAATTCGGAGCCGTTCCTGTGTTCGAGGACATCTAATAATTCCGGGATATAATTGTCGTCCTCGTCTACTGATGCGAGATATGCCAGGCACGCAGAACTGACGCGATCGTTATCCTCTACTCTGAGTTTTTTGATATCGTCGACGGCCTGTCTTTCACGCAGGGTCGTGAGAAGTATAACGACTTCGGACCTTACACGCGGATCCGTGTTCTTTAAATGTTTTTGAAGTATCGTATAATATTCTGGCACATAAGCCGTAACCAGAAATTTATCTTCAGATACCGCTCCCTTCCTGCCGGAAGATACGAAGTCGACGCAATCTAAAAAGTGTTCTAAATAACGTAATCTTCCGGCCGACATGCAACATCACGTATGCAAGGATTGCATGGTCCCGCAAGCCGCGGGACCGGATGCATGTGGCTCAGATGTCCTCTCTTGTCGATAGGGCCTTTTTGAGCACGGATGCCTCTTCGCTGGAAAGAGTGACGCCTTTGCCCATCTTGCTGCCGTCAGGTGACCATTCCCTGATATCGTATTTGGGGTCGTGTTCGTTCCAACTGATCAGGTTCAATTCTTTGGTCCATCCTTTTGAGGACTCAGACAGTACTGCTATCTTTTCTACGATCTCGTATTTGAAATCAACCATTCGGTACCACCGTCGAGTCGTGATGGTTATTTTATTATATAAAAATAAAGTAATATAAGGGGGCTGAGTGATTAACAAAAAATGACATGCCAGGTGTGTATTTTGGGCCACAGAGTTTATATCCAATGAACTGAATTGGCAACATTTATGGCATCATTCTTAGATGACTTTAAAACATTCGGCATCGTGGCCATGGTGATCGGAGCGCTGATGGTGATCTCCGGTATCATATCCACCGTTGCAAGCTTTGGCTGGGCTAATATAGGGAGCACAATATACGGATTGTTGTTCGCTGTCCTCGGGTACAGCGTGTACGCGGGCGGAGCGAAACTGAATCTCGGATCGATCTTCTCCGAGGGTCTGAACAGCAAATTCGGTATCCTTGTCGCATTTGTGGGCATCATCGGTCTTGGTAACATCATCGTCGGTATCTTCACTGCGATCGGCGGAGCAATCGGCGTCGGGATCGTTGGCATCATCGTCGGTCTCATCTGCCTCATCTTCGCGTACCTCATGAAGGACGGAAAGACATCGGTGAGCGACAAGATCATCTGGATCATCCTTGCGATCATCTTCGTGATATTGATCATCGTATCTGTCTTCGGAATATTCGGATCCTTCGCGTTCCCCAACATCCTCGACAAGATCTTCGGTGTCATCACCTGCATCGCTGAGGCTCTCCTTTACATCATGCTCTTCATGTACCTCATCTCACCTGAGGTCAAAGGCAAGCTCGGAATGTAAGACCAGAACGATACACAAACCTTTTCTCAAAACTTCTTCTTTCTGTTCTGTGCCAGCACCCATCCGATTAAGTTAATATATCTGACTGCTATATTCAATCGAGCGAGTGGCATATTCGCTCGGTGTAACTACATGTGCATTTCGGAATTGCAACATTTTCAATGGCAGGGATAAGTTCAGATGGCCGATTTCATTACCATCGCTGCCATCATAGGGCTGGTTGTCCTGGTGGCCCTCTCTGCATTCTTTTCGGCGTCGGAGACATCATACACGAGCCTTCGCAAGGTGAAACTCAAGAATCTTGCGAATGAAGGCAACAAACGTGCGGAAAAGACCCTCAAGCTCGCCGAGAACTACGACATACTGCTGACCACGATACTCGTGGGCAACAACCTCGTTAACATCATGGCATCATCCATATGCACATGGCTGTTCACGATATATTTCGGAGCATGGGGTGTTGCCATTGCAACGGTCTTCATGCTCATTGTGCTCTTGGCGTTCGGAGAGATAACACCCAAGACGATGGCGAAGGCCAATTCAGAGCGCTATGCGATGGCCGTTGAGCCAATCCTTTCAACGATCGTCGTTGTATTCAAGCCGATATCGTGGGTGTTCATAGGTCTTACTAAGATGGTCGGAAAGACCGTCAAGAGCGATAACAATACCCCCACGCTGACAGAGGAAGAGCTCTCTGTGATGATCGATGAGATCGAAGGCGAGGGGACCCTCGAGAAGACGGAGAGCGAGCTCATCAAATCTGCCATAGAGTTCGATGACAAGAAGGTGTCAGAGATACTCGTCCCACGTGTCGACATCGTCGCAGTGGACAAGACCACAGACATGGAGAAGATGAAGGATGTGTTCCTAACTTCTGGTTTTTCGAGGATACCGGTCTACGACGGCACTGTGGACAGGATAATAGGCGTGGTATATGCCAAGGACTTCTACAGCCGCTATTTCAACGGCAATAGGACGGAGACCGTGGAGGATCTCATACGCCCGGTGAAGTTCCTTCCGGAGACGACCACTGTGGCACGTACGTTCAGCGAGATCCAGAAATCCATGGTGCAGATGGCCGTCATCGTCGACGAATACGGCGGAACGGTCGGTATCGTGTCCACAGAGGATCTTCTCGAAGAGCTCGTTGGTGAGATATGGGACGAGAGCGACGAAGTGAAGCACCCTGTGATAAAAGAGTCGGACGGTACGTATACGGTCCTCGGCGAGACGAATATATTCGACATGATGAAGGAGATCGGCGTCGAGTTCGATGTCGACGGATACGATGACTTCACTGTCGGAGGCTACATTCAGTACAAGTTGAACAGAGTGCCAGTGAAGGGAGACAGGGTCGATGTCGGCGATATCAGGATGGTCGTCAGGGCGACAAAGAACCGCCGCATAAGGATGGTTCAGGTCATCGTCAAGAAGCATCCCGATCTGTCTTCTCAGCAGGGATTGACGCAAGAAAATCTTTGAGATTCTTCACGGCTATCTCTTTCTTTGCCGGGTGCGAAGCTACCTTGGCAGTGATGGATATGACATCTCCGCCGTGGGCAATCTCATAAACCCCTTCGACTGCTTTTTGTTTATCGATCCTGAAATACAGGGTGCAGTCGTCGTCGATGCGGTTCTCAGCCTCGGATACGAGTTCCTGTATTATTTCTGGGCCGAGGTTAATGAAAAGCGTTTTGAAATCCTTACTGTGGGTCAATTCTGCATCAATGATTATCATAGGGTTCCCGTGCATACCCTCGGAAACGTCCACATCGAAATCCTCTGTTCCCGTTAAGGTCATCATTGTATCATGGATGAGATCCTCGTTCTCGGTGGCGTAACAGATCGCCTTCACCTTTATCCAATGGAATGCGGATGCCATGCTGTGCTATCGGCTACTCTGTATAATAATTTTTTAACGTACCATGTTGGTACGTATCATTTTTTGAAATTATAACCCAAACATATTTATCATACCTTATTTTATCTGGCCTTACCCAAATGGGCCCGTAGCTTAGCTTGGCTTGAGCGTCCGGCTGATAACCGGAAGGTCAAGAGTTCAAATCTCTTCGGGCCCACTATACTGTCATGCCGATATCTGGAGTTTTTGTGATGTTATTAATGGCGCTGACAGTCGTATGAGTCGTTATTGCCGTATCCGCTGCAATGTTATGTGCCAGGATTCACAACACTTGCGAAAATACTGACGTTTAAAAATCGGTAAGGTGTTTTTCGAACCGTATGCGATCAGGCTTTCGGAAGCACATCGATGGTGAATTTGATTATGCCATTGCCGAACGTCTCATAGTTCGTGATCGTGTATTCCCTTCCTGTGTGCAGCTGCAATATCGATTTGAAGAAGCCGAACAGGAAGTCGGAGAACAATCTTGCCGACGTTGTGAGATATTCCGAATTGTTCTGGAGTGTAAGCGTCAGAGGGACGAACGTGAAAACGTTCAGCTCGCCTAATTTAGCCTCTGAAATGTAATCTTTAACGTTTACGATGAGGTTCTCGACAGTGTCTGCCCTGACCTTAGGATAAAGTTTGATTGCAAAATCCATGCCCGCTCTATCGAATGCCGGACCGAGGTCTATACCGATGCTCTCAGCTCTGAGACTCATACTCACCATGAGGCTCCTGAAGAAATCATCAGGATTCACGGCCGCATTCTCGAGGCTAAGATCGGATTTCTCTTTGGCTTCCGGATCGCCGTCGAACGATCTTATGGTGAGGACAGAATCTATGAGATAGTAGATCTTGCGATTGTCTATCTGATCGGGCTCTGTGGTAATGAGGCAATTATCCGTCATCTTGGTGAGGTTGGTCGCCAGTGTTGACTGTGATATTTTCATATGCCTTGAAAGATCGGCGAGAGTCATCCTCCCTTTGCTCAATTCCTTCATTATCCCGATCCTTATGTCGCTTACGAGAAGTACCATGCCTTTTTTCGTCTTATAAAGCTCGTACTTTGTTTCGAGTGATAAGTCCTCAGCCATAGTCGATTCTGTCCATTACACCAACGGTAAATAAATCTATTCTAAGAAATCGGCCAATAATGCTGGCTGTAAAGTACTCGGCCGAAGCCGAGTATTGGGCGAATCAATGATCCGCGTCACACGGAAGTGTGTCCGCCATGGGTTTTTTCTTTCCTTCCCTTGACCTCAGATAACTGTTTTCGCACAAAGCCGATTCACATCTCATTTTCGAAATCAGTTCTCACCTCCGACTGTATCT